>JAYUWD010000209.1:0-5410 GCA_043753735.1 Gemmatimonadaceae bacterium | reverse complement strand
GTTTCGCCCTGTACAACGCCTTGTCCGCACGGGCGATCCATTCGTCGGTGTCTTCGTAGGAATCGAGTTGGGCCACACCGACTGACGCGCCAATCTGGAACTCCATCGCCGGATGGGGCGATGGCATGACGGCGATCTGTTCCTGCAACCGACGCGCGAGCGTCTGCGCCATTTTCCAGTCGGTGTTGTGCAGAATGGCTGCAAATTCATCGCCGCCGTAACGACAGAGCACGTCCGACTGGCGGAGAAACACCTTCGCCAACGCCCGACTCAACGTCGCGATGGCTGCATCGCCGGCCTGGTGACCGTACATGTCGTTCACGAGTTTGAGCTTGTCGAGATCGATCATCAGCAGCACGACCGGCTGGCGGCCGAGTGAGTACATCTGCACGGCGCGCGGGGCCATCATGTCGAACATCTTGCGATTGCCAATGCCCGTCAGTGCGTCCGTCGTGCTCTCACGACGCGCCTCTTCGAGTTGGCGTCCCAGACGATCGAGCTTGGTGGCCAGCGAAACGTACTGTTCCTGTTGTTGCTCACGACGGCTCTGCAGCGCGACTTCGATCGCGGAAACCGCGCCGAGCACCTCCTGCTTGATCGAGCCGGTTTGCATGCGCTTGAGCGCAACACGCGCGCGTTCGACCTGCACGGCGGTGGTCGTGTCGGACGAGTTGTCGATGTGCACAGCCTTGTGCACCGTTTCGACGCATGCCCAGAGCGCGTCCCGCAATTCGCTGATCGATAATTCGACGTAACGATGTTCGTCGCGGCGCTGTGTCGTAACCGCGCGAACCACCCCGTCCCAGTCACGCTCGCGCACGCCGACTGAACTCTGATTCGACTTCTCGTCCAGCGCGTAGCCAAGCGTGGCATGGCGATGCCACACGCCAAACTCAGTCGAGCTCTGTTCCCCCGATTTGTCCGGCAAGTCGATCGGATAGCGTCCAAGCGCAGTCAGCACGCCGCCAAGCGCATCCAGTACCAGCCCGAGACCTACGTCATCAGCACCAGACGTGGAAGTCACATTGGGTGCCTGATCAGACGAACGCGAAGGCGCAGCAACTCCACTGGCAATCGAAACCAGATGTGGAGAGCCGGACGCACCGCTCGAGCTGCTTCGCTCGGCTGAAGGGCGTGGCTCGGACGAGAGCTTTCGGAAGAACATTAGGAGGGGAAGAAGTGTGTCTCTTTGTATCGGCACACATTCCGCTGAAGTTGAGTTCTCAACGCCGAGACGACGGGCCCACATCGTCACGATGTGCGCCCGTCGTCTCAAGAACTTGGGTCTCAATTGCCGGCCAGCCGTTGCGGAGTACTACCAACCGCCGGAGGCTGGAATCACCTCAGAATTCATCCACGTTGAGCGCCATGATCGGCGCGGAACCCGACTGGATCGCGGCCAGCAAAGAGGCCGCTTCAGGCAAAAGCCGGGCAAAATAGAAGCGCGCCGTCTTGAGCTTGGCCTCCAGGAAGCGTTTGTCCCCCTTTCCGGCCGCCAGCTGCTCGGTGGCCACCGTCGCCATGCGGAGCCACTGCCACCCCACTGCAACGTACCCCATCAGATGGAGGTACTCGGTCGCCGCGGCACCCACCTCGTCGGGGTTGGCGAAACCACGTTCGGCCAGCAGCATCGTTGCCTTCTGGAGCTGATACAGCGATGTGGCCAGCGGCTTGGTGAAGTCTTCAGGCGCCTCGTTCGCGACAGCACTGTCGATATCGGCCTTGACCGTTTCAAGGAATCGACGAACCAGACCACCGCCCTTCATCGGCAATTTGCGACCAACGAGATCGAGCGCCTGCACCGCGTTCGTGCCTTCGTAGATCTGTGCGATGCGCGCGTCGCGCACGTACTGCTCGATGCCGTACTCCTTGATGTAGCCGTGCCCGCCAAGCGTCTGCAGCGCGATGTTGGTGTTATCGAAACCCTTGTCGGTGAGGAAGGCCTTGAGCACGGGCGTCATGAGGGCGACCACGTCTTCCGCCGCTTCACGCACCGCCGCATCGGGATGGTGATGTTCAACGTCGATCCGAATCCCGACCCAGTACGCGAGTGAGCGCATCCCTTCGTTGAATGCCTTGATGCGGAGGAGCCCTTTGCGCACGTCGGGATGGACGATGATCGGGTCGGCCGGGCCGGATGGATTCTTGGGGCCCGTGAGTGAACGTCCCTGCAGACGATCCTTGGCATAGGCGAGTGCGTTTTGATACGCGACTTCGGCGAGCCCCAGACCTTGCAGGCCGACGGCCAGACGGGCGCCGTTCATCATCACGAACATCGCGCGCATTCCCTTGTGCTGCTCGCCGACCATCCATCCGGTGGCGTTGTCGAAGTTCAGCACGCACGTCGCCGATCCCTTGATTCCCATCTTGTGTTCGATGGAGCCCACGGTGACGCCATTGCGGGTGCCCGGTTTCCCTTCATCGGTCGGAAGGAACTTGGGGACGACGAACATCGAGATCCCCTTCGTGCCACTTGGCGCATCGGGCAACTTCGCCAGCACCAGGTGGACGATATTTTCGGTGAGGTCGTGATCCCCCGCCGAGATGAAGATTTTCTGACCAGTGATTTGGTAAGCGCCATCGCCGGCGGGGATTGCCTTGGTGCTGATGATGCCGAGGTCCGTGCCGGAATGCGCCTCGGTCAGGCACATCGTGCCGCCCCACGTACCGTCGACAAGCTTGGGGAGGTAGCGCTCCTTCAATTCCTCCGATCCGTGACTCACGAGCGCGCTGTAGGCACCGTGCGAAAGCCCGGGATACATGCTGAAGGAGAGATTCGCCGAACAGAGCATCTCCTCCATGACGAAGCGCACCGCTTCGGGAAGCCCTTGGCCACCGTACTTTGCGTCGGCGATAAGCGCGGTCCATCCGTCGTCGATGTACTGCTTGTACGCCTCCTTGAAGCCCGACGGCGTTTTCACTTCGCCGTTGTCGTACCGCACGCCCTCGGTGTCGCCGCTCTGGTTAATCGGGAAGAGGACGTCTTCGCAGATGCGCGCACCGCCTTCGAGGACCGCGTTGATCATGTCCGGGGTCGCTTCTTCGAAGCCGGGCAATGCAGAGAGCTGCGCGACATCGTGGACATCGTTGAGCAGGAAACGAATGTCGTCGAGCGGGGCCTTGTAGACGGGCATGGACTGCGTCCTCGGACGGGAGCTGGGCTGGAGTCGACCGGGGCGACGGCACCGGGCATGCAGGTAATCTTGGGGGGAACCGTTGGTCGGGCAAGACCAAATCACGACGCTACCGTCATGTTTTGAGCGCCGGCGACACGGGTTCTCACCTCCGGCAGGGGGAAAAGTTTGTCCGTCGTGCTAAACTGGTAATAGCCAGTTTGTCACCTGTGGCGTCCTTTCGAGTGTTTCTCGGAGCGTGTCAATGAAGCAGTTCTTCACGGCCCTGGCCGCGAATTTCGTCACCATCGCGCTGTGCGTCGTTGGCGGGTTCATCCTGCTGATCGGCGTGGTCGCAGCAGCCGGGCGGAACAAGCCGACGGTTGTGCGTACGGGCTCCATCCTTGTCATCGAACTCGGCCAGACGCTGTCCGATCGCCCGGCCGAAGCTGAAAGTCGATCGTTTCTCGACGAGGCGATTTCGGGCGGCGAAAACGTTGTGCCACTGCGTTCGGCGATTCAAGCGTTGCATGTGGCCGCCGATGATGATCGCATCAGCGGTGTGCTCCTGCGAGGCCACATCAACGCCGACAATTACGGCTCGGGTTACGCCGCGCTACGCGAATTCCGCGCCGCGATCGCTGACTTCCGGCGTTCGAAAAAGCCGGTGCATGCGTATCTCGTCAATCCGGAAACGCGCGATTATTACGTGGCCTCCGCGGCCAGTGTGATCACCCTCGATCCGTTCGGCTCACTGATCATGCCCGGCATGTCGTCGGAGCAGATTTTTTTTGCCGGACTGTTCGAGAAGTACGGCATCGGCGTGCAGGTGAGTCGCGTTGGTCGATTCAAGGCGGCGGTCGAACCGTTCACGCGCACCAGCATGAGCCCCGAGAATCGGTTGCAGACGAAGTCGTATCTGGGCGACATGTGGCGTGAAGTGAAGCAAGGTATCGCTGAAAGTCGTCACGTCGATACGACAGCGCTGCAAACGATCGTCGACGCGCAGGGAATCATTCTCCCCGCTGATGCAAAGGCGGCGGGGCTGGTGGATCGCATCGCGTATTTCGACGAGCTACTGGTCGATCTTCAGCGTCTCGCGCGCGTGACGCCAATCGTTGTCGCCGTATCGGACTCCACCAAGTCGGCCGGGGCGAAGAGCGACGATACAAAGTTTGATGCCACGAATTCCGACGACAAGAGCGCGACAACAAATCGTGATTCGCGCATGTCGGAGTTGCTGGATGGTCCCAAGCTGCCGCAGGTGTCGCTCCAGGAGTACGCACCGATTGCAGCGGCACGCGACCGGATCATCGGCGCGAGTCAGGCGGTCGCGATTGTCTATGCCGAGGGCGATATCGTCGATGGGCAGGGCGGGGCCGGGCAAGTGGGAGGCGATGGACTGTCACGCGAACTGCGTCGCATTCGAGGTGATGCGAAGGTGAAAGCGCTCGTGTTGCGCGTGAACAGTCCGGGCGGGAGTGCGATCGCATCGGAGCGGATTCAGCGCGAGCTCGCACTCTTCGGGCAGAGCAAGCCGGTGGTCGTGTCGATGGGTACGGTGGCCGCGAGCGGCGGCTACTGGATTGCCACGGCGGGTACGCGGGTCTTCGCACAACCCAACACGATCACCGGATCGATCGGCGTCTTCTCACTTGTGCCAAACATCGCCGGACTCGCAAAATCGAACGGCATCACTTTCGACACGGTGAAGACGGGTCGATACGCGGACATCTTCTCGCTGGCGCGTCCCCGCAGCGCCGATGAGATGGCCGTATTGCAGCGCGGTACGGACGCGATCTACGCCGCCTTCATCGATCGTGTCGCGAAGGCGCGCAAACTCACACCCGATTCCGTGCGCGCGATCGCCGAAGGGCGCGTCTGGTCGGGGACTGAAGCTAGGCGCATCGGGCTGGTCGATTCGATCGGCGGCCTGGATGCAGCAGTCAAGAGCGCCGCATTGCTCGCCAAAATCACCGGCGACTATGAAGTGCGTGAATACCCACGTGCCAAGTCAGCGACCGAAGTGATTTCGGAGATGATCGAACGCAAGCCAAAACCGGTGTCGAAAATCGCGCAATCGCAGATCACCGACGCCATGCTCGCCGGCAGCGACCCGGCGCATCTGCTGGCACGCGATATCGCACGCGAGCTGAAGCTGTTGCTGGCGTTCGATGATCGGCGGGGGGCCTACGCGAGGATGCCGTTTTTGTTGAGAGTTCGGTAGGGGGAAGGTGGCAGGGGGTTGTGAGTCACGGCGCGCAGTAACCGGGAACTCGCCACTCAACCGGGAAACG
>JAYUWD010000208.1:0-1699 GCA_043753735.1 Gemmatimonadaceae bacterium | reverse complement strand
ATCTCGAGCAACGACTTGGCAATATTCTTGTCGGCTCGACGGGTGGTCCGCAGCGCGCACCGATCCGCGCGCGCGACTTGCGTGCAACGGGTGCCATGTCGCTGCTGCTGAAAGATGCGCTCCGCCCAAATCTGGTGCAGACGCTCGAAGGTGGACCAGCGATCGTGCATGCGGGGCCGTTCGGCAACATTGCGCACGGTTGCAATAGTCTGATCGCCACACGGACCGCGCTGGCGTTGGGCGATGTCGTCGTCACCGAAGCCGGTTTCGGGTCAGACCTGGGCGCTGAGAAATTCTTTGACATCAAGTGTCGCGCTGGTGGCTTGAACCCTGAAGCTGCGGTGCTCGTGGCAACAGTGCGGTCACTCAAGATGCAGGGCGGTGCGCACAAGAGCGTGCTCGATCACGAAGATTTGGGCGCGCTTGAACGCGGACTCGAGCATCTCGACCATCATATCGCCAACGTTCAGCAATTTGGCGTGCCGGTTGTAGTCGCGATCAATGTTCGACTGACCGACACTGACGCGGAGCTGAAGATGGTCGCCGATCAGGCAGCGCGAGCTGGCGTCCCGGTCGCGCTCTGCAACGTGTGGGCCGAAGGCGGCGCCGGTGGTGAAACGCTCGCGCGCGAAGTGCTGGCGCTGCTTGACGGAAAGACGTCCAACTTCCGTCCGCTCTACGAGACGTCGCTCCCCATTCGCGAGAAGATCGAAACGATTGCCACGAAAGTGTATGGTGCCGACGGTGTCGACATCGCACCGTCAGCAGCGCGTTCGATCGAATATCTCGAATCGATCGGCATGCACGATACGCCGGTGTGCATGGCCAAGACGCAGTATTCGCTCACTGACGATGCGATGAAACTCGGACGACCTCGAGGTTTTCGCATCACGATCAACGAAGTGTATGGCTCTGCAGGTGCGGGGTTTGTCGTTGCAAAAGCCGGCGACATCATGACGATGCCCGGGCTTGGCAAAGAGCCGGCCGCGGAGAAAATGCGACTGCGACCGGACGGCACGATTGAGGGGTTGTCCTAAGCGAGGAGAGAAAAGCAAATGCAACCCACTGACGCGGGTGAACGCGTCAATCAGTTGCGCTTGTTTTTTATCTCGCCAACAACAGCCTGCCCACGGGTGATATCCATCAACGCTTGCTTCAGCGCTTCAACTCGCTCAACCGGCACGCGTATATCGAAGCACACATCGGTCTCGTACCGTTCACCAAGCACGTCGACTTCGTGCACAGGCCACAGCTGTTGCAGTGCGCTGATATGCGGGTATTCGACGGTGATGTCGAGCATCGTGTAGTCTCGCCTTTCGGCACGCGGCAAATCGACCAGCGCCTGTTGCACGGCGGCGCTGTACGCTTTCACCAATCCGCCGGTGCCGAGTTTCACGCCACCGAAATAGCGCGTCACGACCGCGGCGACATCGCCCACGTCACTGTGGGCGAGCACCGTCAGCATCGGTCGCCCGGCAGTGCCGTGTGGTTCGCCGTCGTCGCTCATGCCGATGCGATCGGTGGTTCCCGGCGGACCAATCACGTACGCCCAGCAATTGTGCGAGGCGTCAGGAAATTCGACGTTCAGCTCGCGAATGAATGCCTGCGCTTGGTCGGGTGAAGTGACTGACGCGATCGTGCAGATGAATCGACTGCGATCGATCACCTGCTCCGTGCGATGACGACCGGCTGGAATCGC
>JAYUWD010000207.1:0-45007 GCA_043753735.1 Gemmatimonadaceae bacterium | reverse complement strand
CTGTCTTGCACCCAATGGCATCGTGCAGATGTTCACTCACACTCCACGCGATGGACACACCATCGTACGTGCTTGTACCACGACCGATTTCGTCGAGCAGCACGAGTGAGTGTTTGGTTGCACTGTGCAGAATGGCACTGGTCTCGCTCATCTCGACCATGAACGTACTTTGGCCGCGTACGAGGTTGTCGCTCGCCCCAACGCGTGTGAACAGGCGATCGATGATCGGCAGTCTTGCGCGACGCGCGGGCACGTACGTCCCCACCTGCGCGAGTAGCTGAATCAATCCGATCTGTCGCAGTATCGTGCTCTTGCCGGCCATGTTGGGACCCGTGAGCACGATCAGCTGCGCGTCCTGCGTGAGCAGGAGATCGTTCGGAATGAACTTTTCGCGCGCCATCATGCGCTCCACCACCGGATGCCGACCACCGATGATTTCCAGATCGTAGCCGTCGTGCAATTCCGGGCGCGCGTACTGCTCGCGCTCCGAAACTTCGGCAAATGCACTCAACACGTCGATCGTGGCAACACGACGCGCTACGGCCTGCCAGCGCCCGATCGCCGCACCTGCTTCACGGCGCAGCGCTTCAAAGAGCTCCCGCTCGTACGATTCGATGCGCTCGCCCGCCGTCAGCACCCGCTCCTCGTACTCCTTGAGCGCCGGCGTGACGAAGCGTTCAGCGCCGGTCAGCGTTTGTCTCCGTTGATAGTCGTCGGGAACGAGATGCTTGTTCGCATTCGAAATCTCGAGGTAGTATCCAAAGACGCGGTTGAAGCCGACCTTGAGCGAATGAATTCCAGTACGCGCGCGTTCGTTGTTCTGGATCTGCGCAATCGCATCCTTCCCGCCGTCGCGCAGTGCACGCAATGCATCGAGTTCAGCGTCGACACCGGGCGCGATCGTGTCTTCTTCGCCGATCGCGAATGGCGGACGGACCACGAGTGTTTGTGTGATGCGCGCGGCGCAGTCTGCTCCGTCGTCCCAATCGCGCAACAACGCACCAAGTGCGCCGCCATTGGCATTGCCTTGCGCCGCGTGATCGAGCACCGCGTGCGCCGCCTTCGCCACGCCGGGCAACCGTGCCAGCGAATCGCCGAGGGCACGAAGTTCACGTGGCGTCGCGCGCCCTGCAGCGGCCTTGCTCGCCAGTCGTTCGACATCGCGCACCCCGTCGAGTGCTTCACGCAGCGATGCGCGCCCAACGGCGTCCCGCACCAGCACCGTCACCGCATCGAGTCGCTGCTCGATTGCGCTTCGCTCGAGCAACGGCGCGAGCAACCATTGACGAAGCAGGCGCTGCCCCATTGGAGTCACCGTCCGGTCCAGCACCGAAAGCAACGTTCCTGCGAGCTCGCCACCGCGCAGCGATTCGACGAGTTCCAGGTTGCGCCGCGTCATTTCATCCAACGGCATCACGCCACCGGGACGTTCGACCACCGGACGGGCGAGGTGCGGCAATCCCCCGGGCTGCAATTCCCGCAGGTAGCGCAGCAGCGCGCCCGCCGCACCGATCGCCGCCCCATCTGCAGCGCCCAAACCAAAGCCATCGAGTCCACGCACATCGAACTGTCGCGCCAGTTCGTCGGCAGCGAGTTGCGAATCGAATTCCCATCCATCGCGTTCGTTCACCAACGCGCCTTCACACGCCGAGTCGACGAGCGCGCGCATTGCATCATCGGTACCGCGCACGACCAGCATTTCACGCGGCGCGAGACGAGCCAGCAACGCGGGCGCATCCATGACCGAGGCGAGGGCGAGACGCAGCTCCCCCGTGGAAAGATCAGCCGCCGCAATGCCGATCTGCGCGCGTTCGCCATCGCGCGATGTTTCGCGTCCGGTGGCGACTGCGCAGACATAGTTGGCGCGCGCGCCGTCGAGCATGTCGTCAGCGAACACGGCACCGGGGGTGATCGTCTCGACCACTTCGCGGCGCACGATCCCCTTGGCCAGCTTGGGATCTTCAACCTGCTCGCACACCGCAACGCGATGGCCCTGCCCCACCAGTCGACGCAAATACTCTGCGGCTGCTTTTACCGGAATGCCGGCCAACGGCACTTCGCTCGCCCCGCCATTGTTGCGCGAGGTCAGCGTCAACCCCAATACACGCGACGCTTTTTCCGCGTCGTCGTAAAACATCTCGTAAAACTCACCCATCCGGAAAAACAAGATCGCATCCTGATGACGCGCCTTGATCTCGCGGTACTGCTGCATCAGCGGTGTAACCGCACCACTCACGGGGTCAACACCGTCACGAACCCCTTTTGCCCCTGCTTCTTCAAACGCGCCAGCGCCAACTCGGCTTCCTTGCGGGTGAGGTACCGACCAATACGCACACGATACGGCTTTGCATCACCATCGACGTGCGCCGACAGTCCACGCTTGTTCATGCGTTGCACCGCAGCATTGGCCTGATCGCGCGTGTCATACGCGGCAATCTGCACACCGTAGCGAGCTTCATCGTTTCCGCGCGCCCCCTTCTTGGTCGACGCGACCGCAACATCGTCCGACGTTGTCACATTCCTTTCCACGCCCTTCACGTCAGTCTTTTCAGTGGCCGTCGCTGTGCCAGCTCTCGCAACTCCCACCCCCTGGTTCCGACACCGCAGTTGCAACTCACTCGCCTGCAGGCGCAGCTCGCCATCCGGTACATCGGCTTCACGCAGCGCAATCAACGTACGACATCCGCGCACGACATCGCGTTCGTCGAAATAACTGCGGACCACCCAGAGCAACGCCTTCGGTCGCTCGCCTGCGAAATTGTAGTCGCGCAGCAAACGCTCCAGATACGCGCGCGCGCCAGATGGATGTCCTCGCACCATCTCCAGTTCGCCAAGTCGAAGCAGCGCCGTCGGCACGCGCGGTGACAGCGGCACATCCATCACCATCCGTTTCCAGTCGCGTTCGGCATCTGCGGCGCGCTCGCCGAGTACTGCGCGCCAGTACAGGCCGTCAGCCAGATCGCCCGGCTCGTTCAGGGATGTGTTGACCAGTGTATCGAGCAGCGCTTTCGCCTCACGGTTCTTGCCCGCCTCCGCCAGCGCGCGCGCCCGATCGATTGCCGCGCGAGCCGACGCACCTGCGGTCGGTCCGCTGATCGTCGATGGCGGAGATGCACTAGTCGCTCCACTTTGCGCCGACAAAACATTCCTCGGCGTCAGCGTCAACAGTATCACCGCGACAGCTGCAGTCGCGGCAGCTGTGCGCGATGAAAAGGCGCCCACTGTTGCACGCCTCATGCGGCCTTGCGCCCGCGCGGACCGAGTGTGCAGAGCGCCAGCACCAGCGACATCAGGATCTGTTCTGGATTTGACACCGTTGTTTCCTTGAGCGCGATATCGGCCTTGAGCAACAGTTCAAGCGCGCGTTCACACGAATTCGCGCTCCACCGATCGATCACCTTGGTCCACGCCGACGCCGCTTCTGCCCATGGCCGGCCAGTGTTGCCGCCAGTCTCCTTCAGAAATGCAAAGAATTCTCCCGGCAGACGATTGGTCGGGATCCCGGCGTCCCGGCGCGAACGGCCAAACGCAAGCGCAAAAGCCTGCGTGCTCAGCATAATCACCACGTGAACGCCACTCTCTTTGGGTTGGTTGAGGACGTGTCCAACCAACGTCACCGCACGCGCCGCATCCTGGGCCGCGATCGCGTCAAGGAGATCGACGGCGGTCTCACCGCGTCGCACGCCAACCACCGCCGCCACTGCGTCGGCATCGATGCTCAGCGTTGCCTCATCGGCAATCCCTTCCCCGTCACCCGCAACGCGGTCGGCCGCGACGCGTTCAGTCGTGACACGCTCACGCGCATCGACGGCACCGAGCACGTAGCTCGCACACTTGTCCAGCTCAGCGGCCAGCAGATTCAAATCGTTGCCCACCGACTGCTGCAGCAACGCCGCCGCGTCTTCAGTGACAGTCATCGACAGTGCCGTCGTCGCCTGGTGCGCAATCCACTTGCGCACGCGCTCAGGTGACAGTGGTTCGAAGTCGAGCACGGTAGCAGACGCCGTCAGCGCCGCGTCAGCCTTTGTGCCGGCGAGGCTGACCAACAGCAACAGCGTGTCACCTGCGGGGCGCTTTAGGTATGCATCGAGCTGTTGCCGAGCAGCTTTCTTGAGCAGCGTCACGTCCTTGATGACAACCGCTCGGCGCTCCGAAAGCATTGGCGGCGTCGCCAGCAGACTGCTGACCGTTTCGGCGTCGAGCTCGCTGCCCCGACGGATCTCGCAGTTGAAATCGCGAGTGGACGGATCGATCGCGGCCTCAAGGAGCTCGCGAACGGCCGAGTCCTTCAGAAAATCATCGTCGCCGTAGAGGTAGTAGACGGGTGCGAATGTCCGCGATTGAATCGCGGCTTGCACCACTCTCAGCGGCGACGCTTCGCGAGCTGTTGACGGCGAAGTTGCGACAGAACGGGGAGGCATGGCCGAAAGATACTCTATCCCCTATCGCCAACCCCTATCCACGATCGACCATTCCCTATCGATCTGCCACCAGCCGAAAATCCGCACTCACAAATTGCGTTGGCGCCTCTTCGATCATCATCGCTGCAGGCCACACTGGATTTCCTGTCGACATCACGCTGATGAGCGCTGGCGAAAACATGGGTGTCGGCTGAGTGGAGACGGGCTGTGATGCCACGACCGGTTGCATGGAAATCACTGGGGTCACTCCAGCCGACAGACCGCGCCAGACCATGGTACCCAGTACGGCACCTGCCGCAACAGCAGCGAAGGCGCGGGGAGAGCGAAACGATTTCGACAGCGCAAATCTGGGGGTTGCTGCAAGGCTTCGCTGCGTCGGAAAGATCGACAGGAACGCACGGTCGCGTCCAAAATTTGACCTCCCGTCACTACCTACTTCGTTGCGACATACCGCCAGACGATCGCGGAGTTTACGCTGAAATTCTGTTGAAGGCTCGATGGTCGGCATGCTGCGAGCGAGCATCAGCGAGCGCCGAACCAGCGTGTCGTGCGCAGCGCATGTATTGCATGTGAGAATGTGCTGCTGCGCCTCGGTCGTCATGTCACCCGACAGTGTATCGTCGAGGTAGGCCAAGTGATGCTGGCGAAAACGTCTGCATTCCATCGGGGACGGGTCGGGGAATTGCTCGCCCAAAGTCGGACGCTGAGCAACATACCCTGCCGTATCACGCCAGTTCCGGCAACGTTCGCCAAGACGAACGTTGCCAGATCTACCGAACGTTAATTTACAGTCCCTTACCGAACCAGCGGCGCGATGATCTCCGCAAAGGCAGTGCGCGCGCGGTTGAGGCGCGACTTTACTGTGCCAAGGTTCACGCCAGTGATTTCGGCGATTTCCTCGTACGACTTGCCTTCCAGCTCACGAAGCACAAACACCTCTCGGTGATGCGTCGGAAGCTTGCCTACGGACTGCTCCACCATCTCCCGCAGGTGACGCTTACGAAACAGGTCATCCGGACGCGTATGCACGTCCTCGAACTGGAGCGGCCGGTCCTCGTCCTCGAACTTGGCTCTGATAGCCTGAAAGAGCACCAGCGGGTTCCGCGAGCGGTTCCGAAGCTCGTTTTTGCCAAGATTCGATGCGATCGTGTAAATCCAGGTCGAGAACTTCTTGGATCGGTCAAAGCGTCCGATGTGGCGATAGACGCGGATGAACACTTCCTGCACCAAGTCTTCGGCGCGGTCCCGATCTCCAATCGTGCGGTACACGAAGTTCAGCAGACGGCCTTGATACCGGTCCACGAGCTCCTCGAACGCCCGTTCCTCTCCCGCGAGGAAGGCCGACACGACTTGACCGTCGTCCAAGGTGCGCAGCTGTTCGCGAACCGGGAGTGCGAGAGTCTGGTTGGTCTTGTGCGTACGAGCCAGTTCGGCCATTTCGAAGCCCTCCTACTGCGGTGACGCGAACCTGATGGTTCGCGGCGGTTCCAGTTGGCGATCCGGGCTGTCCGGCATGCCTTCACCTCCGCGTCATGGTGTAATGCACGCACCGTGCCGCTTGGAACCCGCGGGAACATTTCCGGCTAAATTCATACGCTGCAGAGCGTTAGCCGGATGTGTCTCATATCACCACTGTTGCCCATCGGCGATTTCAATGCGTACGATTCCCCAATTGAGGACACCCGCCGAGGACACAAGATATCTTAAATGTGCCCCTCAGACAGCGGTGCGGACAAAAAGGCAGGACACCGGCGGAACGGCACGCAGCTGCCCGCCCACACCCGCACCGATTTTCAGTTCAGCCGGAACCCAGCGGCGTAAAGCAGAGCCAGCGCCGTTTTGGCATCCTGGATTTCCCCCTGCTCTATCATGGACAGCGCGCGCGAAAGCTTGGTTGGCACGAGCTCCATGAATTCGTCCGCCTCGCGAGCACTTTCGCCGGCCATCAACCCAGTGGCGAGAAAGAGATGGATCTTCTCGTCGGTAAAGCCCGGAGTGGTGAACATCGTGAACAGCGGTTCGACGGTCGTCGCGCTGTACCCGGTTTCCTCCCGCAATTCACGCTTGGCGCATTCCAGCGGGGATTCCCCCGCGTCCAAGCGGCCGGCCGGCACTTCATACAGGTAGCCATCAGCGGCGTAGCGGTACTGTCTGATGAGCAACACCTCCGGATCGTCGGCCTCCGGGTTGAGCAGTGGGACAATCGCGCTCGCGCCCGGGTGACGGATCATTTCCAGCGAGCCCGTCGATCCGTCCGGGAAGCGGACCTCGTCTACGTCGAGTGAAATGATGCGGCCGGTGTAGACGCGGGTGCTCGAAAGCTGCCCGGGACTGTCGTTCACGCTCGGGCCCGCTTCGTCGCTTTCTTCACGCGCTTTGTCGGGGCCTTTCTGGTCGTCTTGGTAGACGTCTTTTTTGCCACCTTGGTCGCTTTCTTCACCACTTTTTTTCCGGCCTTTTTCGCGCCTTTTTTCGCGGCAGCAGCTTTTTTTGCCGCCGCCGTTTTCGGCTTGCGTGGCTTGGCCACGTCTTCCCCCGCCAGCCACTTCCGCACGGTCGGCCTCAGATAGACCGGTACCCGAAGGATTGTCCCGCGACAGTTGGCCGACCCGCAGCGGCAGGCGTAATAGCGTACGTCGTCGGGCTCGTACTCGTCCTGCCAGTCAAAACGGTAGTCGTAGACGAGCTCCGTTTCAGCCTTGATCGGCTTGATCGCCTTGATCCAGATGTGGCCGTCGTCGATTTCCGTTTCGCAGTTCGGATCGCACGAATGATTGATATAGCGCGCATCGCTGCCCTGCTTGCGCGCATCGAGCACGGTGTCGTCGTCGAGAATGAAGAGAAAGGTGTGATGACGTCCTTCGCTGTCGTCGTAGCGACGGTCGGCCTCTTCATGTGTGATCGGCTCGCCGATGTATTCGTCGACGACCTGACCTTTGCGGATCGGGCGGATGGCAAATGCACCGCGTCCCTGGATGCGCGAACGACGGACTTCGTACAACGGCGACTTGGGCGACTTGGGCTGCGGCACGGGACGGGAGAGAGTCAGGAAACAGAAATGGAAGCCGACGTTTGTGTCAGAACAACGATTGGCGCATCGACATGCGGCATGCCGCCCGTTGGCGCATCGGCGTCCGCGGGATCGTACACGGTGACTGGGCCAAGTCCGAGCGCAGCGAGCGGATCCCGAATGACCGAAGCATCTCCGACAACGACCACCTGCAACCGACTCGGGTCGAGATGATGCTGCGCGACGCGCAGGACATCGGCCGCTGTCACCGCGCGTACACGGTCCCGATAGTTGTCGAAATAATTGGTCGGCAGACGGAAGATTTCCACGTTCGCGAGTCCGCCTGCCACTTCTGCGGTTGTCTCGAATCGAATCGGAAAGACGCCCACCAGATAGTCGGTTGCGAGCGATAGCTCGGCGTCCGTTACCGGTGCTTCGCGAATGCGCGTGAACTCGACCTGAATCTCCGTCAGGGCATCCGCAGTGACTGCGGTCTCCACCGCCGTTGAAATCTCGAACGGACTCGCGGCGCGACGCCAATCGAATGCGGAGTGTGCGCCGTACGTGTACGCGTGCACCTCGCGAAGATTGAGATTCAGTCGTGACGAAAAAAGTCCACCCAGAATTGCGTTCATCACGACAAGAGGAAAATAGTCCTCATGCAAACGCGGCACGGCGACATGCCCAACGCGCAACTCCGACTGCGGCGCATCCGACTTGTCGATGATATGCACCCGCGGCTCCTGATAACGCGCAACGTCGAGCGGCTCTGTGACATTGGGCGCGCTCCCTGTCCATTCGCCAAAATACTTTGTCGCATGACGCACGGCGTCGTCGACCGAGATATCACCCACCACCATCAGTGCGGTCGAGTTCGGACGATAGTACTCGCTGTGATACGACTGAATGCGTTCGCGGGTGGTCTGCCCGATACTCTGCTCGTCGCCCCCCGCGAGCCTCGCAAAGCGGGAGTCGGACACGTACAACAAACGCGAAAAGAACACATCGGCGAGACCCCGCGGTTCTGCGCGCAGTTGCGCGAGATCGGCCAGACGTTCGGCGCGCAACCGATCGAGTTCATCGTCGGGGAATGCCGGGAAGCGCAACACTTCCGCCAGCACGGCAATCGCATCTTCGACACGCGATGCCAGCGACGTGAGTTGCACGATCGCGGAATCCCAATCGGCACCGGTGTCGAGTGTCGTACCCAATGTCTCGAGCCGTTCGGCCAACTCGAGTGCGTTCATGTTCCGCGTGCCCTCAGCCAGCGCGCGCGTCGTCATCTGTGCGAGCCCTTCCGCTTCGCGTGGATCGCGCGTCGCTCCGGCTTCGACCACTGCGAGAATCGTCACCACCGGATACGCCGACACCGGCGACACGATCACACGCAACCCGTTGGCGAGAATGCGCGTCTCGAACAGCGGGAAATGATACGGACGAGGGGGCGCAGCCGTGGGTCGCGGCGGCGCGGCGTTGCGCATTGCTTCACTCGTGTCGGCACTCATGCGCCCACCTCGAGCATCGCATCGTCGTTCGATGCCCCGGCGGTGCCACTTTCCGCGTCGCTCGACGCCGGAGCAGGTACAAACAACAGCAGCGCGCGATTGTTGGGGCCGAGTCGGTCGCGAGCGAGCGCACTCACATCCGCCGCAGTCGTCGCCTGATAGCGCGACACCTGTTCATTGGCCAACGTCGCATCACCGAAGTACGTCGCAAATCGCGACAGCTGATCCGCGCGCTCGGCTGCGGATTGCAGACTCGTGACAAAACTCGTTTCGATGAGCGCACGCGCGCGCGCAACTTCCGCTTCGGTCACACCGAAGCTGTGAATGCGATCGAATTCGGCAAGCACCGCGCGTTCGAGCGTGTCTGTCGTCACATCGGGGTGCGCGGTTACGTCAACCACCAGCAGGTCGCTGCCTTTCGCGAGGTCGTAGGTGAACGCGGTCGCATTCGACGCCACACGCTGTCCACGCACCAGCGACTGTTCGAGACGGCTTCCCGTGCGCAGACCGAGTACCGCTGCGGCAAGACTCGCCGCGTAGTAGCCATCGGTACCAAAAACTGGAGTGCGGCAAGCCACGAGCAATCGTGGCAACGCCACCGCATCTTCGACCACTTGCCGTAGGGTGGTCCCGAAAACTGGTGTTACCGACATATCTCGCAGTGGCGGACGATCGCCGCCGCGGGCAATTCCGCCAAAATATTCCGACACCAGTCGCACCGTATCACTGTGCTCAAAATCACCGGCAATCGTGAGCACTGCGTTATCGGGGGTGTAGAACGTCCGGAAGAAATCGGCGACGTCGTCGAGTGAGGCGTCGGACAGATGTTCCATCGACCCGATCAGCGAATGATGGAACGGATGTCCTTCAGGGAAGCACAACGCCGGCAACCGTTCCCACCAAGTGCCATACGGTTGGTTATCCACCGACCAACGCCGCTCGTTCTTCACTACATCACGTTGCGTATCGAGCTTCACCTGCGTCAACGCTGGCAGCATCCGCCCCATGCGATCCGCTTCGAGCCAGAGTGCGATCGCGAGCTGGCTGGACGGTACCGTCTCGTAATAGTTTGTTCGGTCGAGCCAGGTGGAACCGTTCAGCGTGCCCCCGGCCCGCTGCACAAGCTCGAAGTGTTCGTTGGCCGCAACGTTTGCCGAGCCCTGGAAGAGCATATGTTCGAACAGATGGGCAAAGCCCGTGCGGTCAAGCCGCTCGTTTGCAGAGCCAACATGGTACCACAGATTGACCGCGACGATCGGCGCTGTGTGATCCTCTGAGAGCACCACGTGCAGGCCGTTCGGGAGGCGGTAACTCTCAACAGGAATGCGCATGTCCCAATATTGGTAGGGGTGTCACGAACGCCGTAACCCCGTGGCGAAATCCCGCCCTTCCGTTCTTGTCTGCACCGCTCCGCAGCGGCGAAGATCGCGCCACTCGAAGTCCGCACCAATCCCTCTGACGCTCCGGTCATGTCCAACACTTCTGTTCGCCGCTCCGGTCTTCGTGCGTTCGCCGTCGGTGTGCTTGTGCTTTCGGCCTGCACTGGGGACCCTCCGGTTCCGACTACCGCCGCTGCGACGACGAGTCAGTCCTCGACGGCCACCGTTGCGACGATCGTCGGCACGGTTCCTACCGTCAAAGTGCTCGACGGCAAAGGCAACTCGATGAAAAACGTTCTGGTGCGCTGGCGTGTGACGGCGGGTAGCGGCAAAGTGGTCAACGATTCCATTCGAACCACCAACTTTGGCGACGCCACCTCCGGCGGATGGACGCTCGGCACGACGGCCGGAGTTCAAACGCTCCAGGCCACAGCCGAAGGGATTAGCGCGCCGGTCACCTTTACCGTCGACGCCGCGCCGGGGCCCGTGGCGCGAGTCGTTCGCCTCAGCGCCGACGCCCAACAGGCTGTCGTGAACAGCCCAGTTTCCGTGGCGCCGTCGGCGCGTGTCGAAGACAGCTACGCCAATCCGATCCCCAACGTACCCGTCACTTTCAGCACCTCGGACGGCGGCACGATCGACGGCGCGCAGCAAACCACCAACACACAGGGCGTCGCCACGGCGACTTCCTGGAAATTAGGTATCAGCTCCGGTCAACAGTTTGCCCGCGCAACGGTCACAGGCTCGTTGCAGGCAGCGTTCTCAGCCACCGCATTACCAGCAGCACCGGCCGATCTTGTCAAAGCGGGTGGGGATAACCAGCAGGGAGTCACCGGTGCATCGATCAACATGCCCCCGGGCGTGCGCGTCGTCGACCAGTACAACAATCCGGTCGGCAATGTGCCCGTGACATTCACGCCGGGTCTCAACTCCGGCACGGTCACCGGCGGCACGTCGCAGACGGATCCGGCCACCGGCGTCGCCTTTGTCAGCAGCTGGACGCTCGGAAGTGGGACAGCGCAGACGCTGGTCGCGACCAGTTCGCTTGTTCCGGGCAAGTCCGTCGCGTTTGCCGCGACCGCCACGTCGTCGGCGTTCAATATCGATATCCGCTTCATCGGCACTGGTGGTACGCAGCGTCAGCGTGAGGCGTTCACGAAGGCGGCGGCCAAGTGGCGTACCATCATCGTTGGACATGTGCATGACGTGCGCGTTACGGCGCCTGACAGCGCCTGCGCCGACTGGACCCCGGCCATGAACGAGATCGTCAGCGACCTTGTCGTCTTCGCGCGCATCGGACCCATCGATGGCGCGGGGAAAATTTTGGCACAGGCCGGTCCATGCTACGTCAACACGGCCTCGCGCCTTACCATCGTTGGCGTGATGGAGTTCGACGAGGCCGACGTGCCGGGGCTCCTCACCAGCGGCACCATCGATGACGTCGTCCTGCACGAAATGGGGCACGTACTCGGTATCGGCACACTATGGAGTTATCGTCGTACGCTTCTCACCGGCGCCGGTACCAGCGATCCATTTTTCATTGGCGACCGCGCGCGTGTGGAATTCCCAGCCATCGGCGGCACCATCTTTTCAGGCAGCGTCGTGCCGGTCGAGAATCAGGGTGGCGCTGGCACGCGCGACGCTCACTGGCGCAATTCGGTTTTCGGTCGTGAGCTGATGCAGGGTTACGCCGTGACCGGCGGCATGCCTCTCAGTCGCGTGACGGCAGCATCGCTCGCCGATTTGGGGTACACCATCGCCATCGCCAACGCGGATCCGTTTCGTCTCGCGGGTTCATTGCGCGCCGGACCAACCGTGCAGATCCCACTCGTGAACGACATGTTGGATGGGCCGCTGTATGAAGTGAGCCCCGGGAACAGCAAGCCGCGACTGGTCAAGGCGGGAGCCGCAAGAGAGAAGTAGTCGCGATTGATCTATGCACCGACGCGGAATCATCCGTCGGCGTTGGGTGACTCGCTGTGTCCGGTGATATGCAACCAGAGCAAGAGCGCGATATCGGCCGGCAGAGCGAACGATTCCCGCAGGATGTATTCGATGGCCACTGGCATATTCGCTGAAATCGGACTTGTGCGCGTTGGCGATGGCATCGGGACGAGTCCATGCAATCGCGCGAGCAGATCGAGGCGAAGCATGTGAAAAGGATCGCTCACCAACAGCACGGTTGGTCGCGTCGACATCAACTCGCGCTGTGTGTGCAACAGCACCGACGCGCCATGCATGGAGGCCAACGATGTCCGTCCGTGCGCTTCCAGTAGAATGGCCTGCGCGGGCACACCGCGTCGCATCACATATCGCCGGCCGGCTGCCGCTTCGCTGAGCAGGTCGCCCGCGCGCTGTCCCCCCGTGAGCACGAGGCGCGAGGCGCGTGCGCGTTGCCACAACTCGAGCGCATGGTCCAGGCGCGCGCTGAGCACGCGCGACGGTCGACCACTGTACTGCGCCGCGCCAAGAACGACGATGGCGTCAGCGTGACCATCGGACTCGAGCGTCGACCAGGCGACGATGGACGCGAGTACCAGGATCCATCCGGCCAACAAGATGGCGAGCGCGCGTACCGCGACGCGCGAAGCTCGACGAGACATGATATCGCAAACTTAGCGTCTACACACTTGGCGCGCGCCTGCCGCGAGTGCATACGCACCGTCATCAGCGTCTCCGCATGCCCAAGTCAGATCGTTCGCACCTCTCCGGATGCGGGCGCATCGACAGAATACCCGGCACTGGCCAGCGACGTTGCGAACGCATCCTGCGCTTCACGCTCACCATGAACCAAATGGACCTTTGGCTTCGCGCGACCGTCTTGGGAGCCACCATCCCGCACGGCGTCAAGCCAATGGCGCAGCTCCGTGCGATCCCCGTGTGCACTGTAGCCATTCAAAACTTCAACCTGCGCGTTCAGCTCCACTTCTTCGCCAAACACCTTGATGACCGAGCGCTTCTCCACAATGCGGCGGCCTAGGGTGTGTTCGGCCTGAAAGCCGACGATCAAAATCGTATTCCGCGGATCGGCGGCTCCGTACTTCAAGTGATGCAGAATGCGTCCGGACTCCGCCATACCCGAAGCGGCAATGATGATGATCGGACCAAGCGCGGAGTTCAACGCCTTCGAATCGTTCACTTCGCGGGTGTAGCGGACGAGGGGAAATTCAAAAAGATTAGGCGTGTTGCGCACCAGCTCTTCGCTATTGTCGTACACTTCCGGATGCATGCGAAACACTTCGGTCGCGTTGATCGCGAGCGGTGAGTCCACAATCACCGGGATGCTCGGGATCTTTCCTTCGCGCACGAGGGTGTGCAGATCGTACACCAACTCCTGCGTGCGTCCGACCGCGAATGCCGGAATGAGAATGCGTCCCCCACGCGCTATCGTCTCGCGAACAATGCGCGCCAGCTGCTCGCGCGCGCCTTCCACCGATTCGTGATCGCGATTGCCATATGTCGATTCGCACAGAATCACATCGGCTCCGCCAGTCGGCGCTTCCGGATCACGAATGATCGGTAGTCCCGCGCGACCAATGTCCCCGGAGAACACAATGCGCCGTGTATCACCGCCCTCGCGGGCTTCGATCACCACCGATGCAGAGCCGAGTATGTGTCCAGCATCGGTGAAATGCGCGCGCACACCATCGGTGACCTCAAACCATTTGTGGTAGGGGACGCCGATCATGCATTCCTGCGTCTTTGTGGCGTCGGGCATCGTGTACAGCGGATCGGCGTGCGCACGACCATGCCGTTCCAGAAACTCGGCGTCTTTTTCCTGGATATGCGCCGAGTCGGCGAGCATCACGGCGCAGAGATCGCGCGTCGCGGCCGTCGCCCAAATGGTCCGGTTGTATCCACGATTGACGAGCAGCGGCAGCCGCCCCGCATGATCGATGTGGGCGTGCGACAGGATGATCCCGTCGATCTTGTCGATAGGCAACGGAAGCTTCGCATTTTTTACGCGGCTTTCCGCACGGCTGCCTTGAAACATGCCGCAATCGAGTAGTACGGTGCGCGATCCGACGCGCAGAATGTGGCAGGATCCCGTGACTTCACGCGCAGCACCGCTGAATTCGATTTGCACTTCGCCTCCTCATAAAGGTAGAG
This sequence comes from Gemmatimonadaceae bacterium, assembly GCA_043753735.1. Lineage (GTDB taxonomy): Bacteria > Gemmatimonadota > Gemmatimonadetes > Gemmatimonadales > Gemmatimonadaceae > Gemmatimonas. The sequence goes on along the minus strand of JAYUWD010000207.1, from coordinate 30,582 downwards.
GCGATGCGTCAAGCACTCAGCAGTCGCTTCTGTGCCTCGAACTGCGCCTCGATTCGGCCACACATCAGATCACATAGCTTGAGTACGCTGTGATCCGAGAGGGCGTAAAAAACAAATAGTCCTTTCTTCCGTCGCTTGACGAAGCCGAGTCCGTGCAAGACTTGCAAGTGCTTGGACACATTTGCCTGGCCGAGCCTGGTTTCTTCAACGAGCTCGTTGACGGAAAGCTCACGCGTCTGCATGGCGTGCAAAAGCTGGAGGCGTGCCGGTTCCGACAGCGCCTTAAAACGTTCGGCAACCATGCCGAGTACTTCAGTCGTCATTTGACCCCTCCGATAACTTTTCCCATACGCAGTTCCTCTCGCGTAACGAACGTCACCGCACAATTGGCTGACGGAAAGTTTGCAGGCTTCCGTCAGCTTTCGAATCGCGGCGGAACGTACCAATGAAATGCGGTGGACGACACTACAGACACTTCCCAACCAACAAACGCAAGCCTTCGATCAGTCGACGGAATCGCGGCGCAGTTCTCCCGACTGCCGCAAGTCGCGGCGCGCGAGAAGTTTCTGCAATGACTGACGATGCAAGCCAAGTGCGCGTGCGGTTCTGGCGATGTTGCCGCCATTTCGCGCCAGCGCCGCGCTCAGGAACAACCGATCGAATTCACGAAGTGCACGTTCCCGTGCTTCAACAAATGGGAGATCTGCAGACTGCTGCAACATCGCCACCGGAATCAGCGTCGAAGCTGGACGAGCGGAGAGACTGGCGGGCAGATCGGACGCCGAAATCGACGGGCCATCGGCCATGATGAGCGCCCCCTCAATAACATTGCGCAGCTCGCGAACGTTACCCGGCCAGTCGTACGCCATCACTAGCGCTTGCGCGTCATCATCGAGCTGGCGCATGGGCATTCCGTAACGCTTGGCGAAGAGCTGAAGAAAATGCGTGGTGAGCAACGTTATGTCGGCTTTGCGTTCGCGAAGCGGCGACAACGCGATTGGAATGACCTTCAAACGATAGAGCAGATCCTCGCGGAACTTGCCCTGGGCGACCATCTCATCGAGTGGGCGATTGGTCGCAGCGATCACACGCACGTCCACGTGGGTACACTTCGTACCGCCGACACGCATCACCTCACCGCTTTCCAGCGCGCGCAACACCTTTGCCTGCGCGAGCGGCCCCAAGTCGCCGATCTCGTCGAGAAAGAGTGTGCCGCCATTTGCTGACTCGAAAAGTCCGGCGTGATCCTTCACCGCGCCGGTGAACGATCCACGCGTGTGACCGAACAGCTCACTCTCGACCAACTCGGACGGCAACGCGGAGCAGTTGAGGGCAATGAAGGGACGATGACGACGGCTGCTCTCTTCGTGCAGCGCGCGCGCCACCAATTCCTTGCCGGTGCCGCTTTCACCCGTCACCAGCGTAGTGACATCGGTGCGCCCCACGCGGGAAATCATGCGGAAGCATTCCTGCATCACCGTCGTGGTGCCAAGCATCCCGTGGAAATCTGAAGTTACGTCTTGAACCTGTTCTGGTGCCGCGAGGCGAAGGGTCCGAGTTGAATCGGCGCGGCGCAGAAACGCCAACGCGTCGTCGGTGCGAACAGGCTTCGCGAGATAGTCGAATGCGCCATGGCCAAATGCCTGTCGCGGTGAATTCGGCAAATCGGGATTGGTGAGCAGCGCCGTCAGTGTAGACGGAAATTCGCGCTGCAGCGCGTCGAGCAGATCGAGTCCGTCCCCGTCAGGGAGCTGGTGATCGGCGATCACGAAATCCACCTCGGCGCGGGCCAGCTGTTGGATCAGCCCAGCCATGCGGGATGCATGCAGCACTTCGCGCCCTGAAGCCTCCAGCGCTTGCCGCAGCGTACCAAGTGTTTCCTGATCGTCCGTGACGATCAAAATACGCTTGATCGCCGAGTGGGCGACACGATCATTTACCGGCGCAATGTGGATTTGTCGATCGCGCAACCGGGATGGACGCATGCTTCCCGCTGCTGCCTGCCCGACGTCGGGACGGACGCGAGAGGCGCTACTCGGCTGGTACAATGCGGCGTGGCTCATGTCCGTGATCCTGTGTGGGTACACGTTGAAAAACAAAAAAGGCGCGTGAACCGCTCTTAAGATGAGCGATTCTTCGCGCCTTCAACTGCCGGGGCCTTTTGCCCTGGACGTCAAGGTGGACCGATCAAACGGTCCGTATGTTTTCCTACTAGCGCTACCAGGTTACGACAAGAAAAACACGTAACTTGAGAAACGCCGTCACTCAACTATACAGGATTAAAGTATCTAGGGCTTCTAAAAGTTCGCAAGTGGGTATTTCTAACGATTGAGACGCACGTCACGGAATGTGGGAAAGTCAGACACTTATCCACCGGGACGGCGTGGCCTGCGACACATGATCAGCAAGATCTCCGCGGTACGTGAGAAGTCAGACATGCTTCGTTACCAGCTCGAGACGATGACGCAAATCACCGAGTGTCTTCGACTTGAATGTGCCTTTCGTCTCTTCGAGCACGGCGATCGTGTCGTCGACGGCCTGCTGTAACTGCGCGCCTCGTGGACAGTTGATCAGCTGACACGGATGCTGCGGCGTCTCGTCCGCTTTGCCGGCCAGTGCTTGGCCCAAGTGCTCGAGATCGGAGAGTGAGCCCATCACGTTGCGCAGTGTCATTGCGAGAAACATGTCGATGCCCGTCTTCGCATCGGTACCCGAAGCTGTCGGCTGCATTTCGAGTTTGCGACGATAATCCCGCAGGCGACCCTCCGCGTCCTGCATGGCCTGATACGAGCGAAATCGCGCAATTGCGCCGGACACGCGCGCCAGCAAGGTTGTGAAATCGACCGGCTTCACGAGGTACGCCGTCACTGGCAGCTCGATGCACGCAACCGCCGATCGTACCGACGGAAAACCGGTGATGATGATGATCGGCAAACCGCCGCTGATGTTCGCGATCTGCTGTACCAGATCGAGATCGGCATTCCCGGGCATCTCCAGGTCTGTGATCAACAAATCGAACGACGCACCGGTGATGGCTTTCACCGCCGATGGTGCATCTTCGACTGTTTCAACGTCGTATCCCTCACGTCGCAGCAACTCGGCGGTCGAGTTCAGAAACGTCGGCTCGTCGTCAGCGATGAGAATTCGACCACGGCTTTTCATTGCAGAACTCCCGTATCGATCGGTTTCATGGGAAGGCGAACTTCAAACACGGTCCCGCCTTCGGGGCGGTCTTTCACAATCACCGTACCGCCCACGGCCAGCACGGATTGCCGAACCAGCGCGAGGCCGATGCCCATTCCGCCGGTCTTCATGGTACGATCCTTCGTGCTGAAGAATGGTTCGAAGATACGCTCACGGATGCGCTCCGGAATGCCGGGGCCCTCATCGCAAACTCTGATCACGCACCATTCTCCCTCCTGCGCCGCCGAAACTTCGATAGTGGCGTTGGGGGGCGACGCATCGAGCGCGTTCTGTACAAGATTATATAACGTTTGGCGCAAAAGCGCGTCAGGAACGGGCACCAGCGACGGAGCGCGCAGCACATTCGTCACGATGCGAATATTCCGCGTAAGGTTCACCTGCTCGAGAAAACTGACTGCATCGCTGATGGCCAGAATCACCGACGACTTTGAGTCCAACGACTGATCCGGACGATAGGTCTCGTACAATTGACGCGTCACGGCCGCGATGCGCGCGATCTCACGCTCGATTGCGCCGACGAATCGGAAGTGCGGATGTTCGGGGGAAATGCCGCTGCGCACAAGCAAGAACGCGTTCTGAATACCGGCCAGCGGATTGTTGATTTCGTGTGCGACTCGCGCCGCCAACTGCCCCATCGTGGTCAGTGCACCGATCTGCCGCAACGATTCTTCGGCACGTTTGCGTTCCGTGAGATCGTGACCTTCCACCAGCACCTGAATCACTGCGTCGTTCGTATCTCGGATCGGACGCAGTGAAATATCGATCGTCGCCGCCCGTCCACCCGCCGTTGTGACCGGCACCTCAAAGCGCGTCGCCTCGCCCGAGCGCGCGCGACCAAAACGTTCCTCCACCCGGGCGGGCGTGGTTTCTCCCACATTCCACCATCCCAGCTTCGAAAACTGCGTTCCTTGCATCTCGTCGGCGGAGATCCCCGAGAACTCCGCCGCGGCTCGATTCACTTCGAGAATGACGCCATCGAGTCCCAGCAACAGCTGCAACTGAATCGCACTGTCAAACATTGCGCGGAAACGACGATCACTTCGCTCCCGGTCTGCCTCAGCACGCGCGCGTTCCGTGATGTCCGCCGAGATCCCGAGCACCCGCGCCGCCCGGCCGTCGATCGTGCGCTCGATGACGCGACCGCGATCGACAATCGTGTGCCAACTCCCGTCGCCGGCGCGCACCCGGTACTCACACTCGAACACTTCTGTTTCGCCGCGCACATGCGCGTCGAAAGTCTCCGAAAATAGCGCAAGGTCTTCCGTGTGAATGAGCGCATTCCACGCCTTGCTGGATCCATTTACAACCACCGAATCGTATCCGAGTGAGCGGACAAGTGCTCCGCTCCGGTGTGCGTGCCCTTGCAGCAGATCCAACTCCCACACGCCATCAGTTGAGCGTTCGATTGCGCGTTGCATGCGCGCCATGCCCTTCGCACTCGCCAGCTCCCAGCTTCGGCGCGCAAGCCACAATGTCGCCGACACCAGCCCGGCGACCGCAAGACCCAGCAGCAGCACCAAGTCGGGGTAATTTGAGTGAACTGGCGCAGCGGCGGGCGTCAACGTGAAATCGATGCGACGCTCGCCAAGGCGCATATCGCTCTGGTAAACGGGCGCAATCTTCGAGCGCGGAGGGCCGGCCACGAGCGAATCTTTGATGAACGCGCGGACGATCAGGCCGCTGCTGCGATCCGCAACGGACTCCCGCAGCAGCGCCGGTACGGAGACGAAGCCAGCAATCACTCCAATTCCCCGCGACGCTGTGCGCACCGGATGCAGCAGCAGGAGGCCGACCGGTTCGACGGCGTGCACGTCCACGAAAACATCGGCGCGAACACCGGTTGGCGTGGTAGCCGTTTCAGCCACGGTCCTCTGTACAAGCTCGCGAGCCCACCGTTGCATGGACTTGACCGCTGCTGGCGGCACGGCGGCGTCAGTGGTCACGCGCAGCGTCGTTCCAGTCGAGTCCAACCAGAGAATGCGCTCGATCCCGACGGTCTCCATGGTCAACCGTTCGATCATCGTGCTCCAAAGTGGTGCGTCTGGCAGGGTTGTTTCGGCGTACAACCCGGCACGAGCCACGGCCCGATTGGCGACGAGAAACTGCCGCCTTGCGGCACGCTGCACGGCATCCGAAACCATACGCGCGCGGGCTTCGGTCTCCGCCGTTTCGCGCGCAGCCAATGTCTGCCAAAACACCACCATCATCACCGTTCCCGCCACGCCCACGGCAACCGCCATCCATCTGGGTGGCGCGACACCGACCGCCTCGTGCGCTGCCACATATCGCAGCAACGCCGTACTCAGGGCTATGACGCCAACCAACGTACCGAGTGACGCCTGCGCGAGTCGTCGCGCAAGATCGGTTTGCAGCATCTCACCCAACGACGCGACAACCAGTACGGCTGATGTCGTGAACAGCGTCGCGCCGATCGATCCCGCAATGACCAACGCCCGATGCGGCGGCGCATCGTGCGCAATCAGCGAAACTGCCACTCCGCAGGCGAAGAACATCGCCGCCACCATCAGGGCAATGGTCACTGACGTCGGTGGTACGATCAATCCGGCCACGGCGCCCCCGACACTCCCCAAGATCGTCGCCGCTGCCAAGACCCGTGCGAACCGACGATTGCCGCTCCATGTCGCGATCAGTGCGGCGACCGCAAGCCACATCAGCACGACACTCACCGGCCGATTCAACGCAAAGCCCTCAATCGGTTGCCGGAGCGCCGGTGCTTCCCTCACCCATGACCAGATCGTGGGCACCGTCGTCGCCAGCCCGACAAGCGCAATGGATGGCACCACCATCCCGCCACGACGGGCAGTCGCGGCGCCGACCGTCTCCAACTCGGCGGTGGTCGCGAGCATCAGTCCGTGCTCCGCGATGTAGACACGAGGGTTGGAGCGGGCGGGGCGATCAGGTATCGCCGAGTCGCAACCACCGACGCGCAGCCGGCGGTTGAAACGTGATCAGGCGATCGAGCAACGCGGCCGGCTCGGATTCGACCACCAACCACTCATGCGGCGTGCCTCGGAGAAATCCTTCGCGTTCCACGTGCGCCATGAAATCGACTAGCGGACTCCAATACGCCGCGACGTCGAGTAGCGCGACGGGCTTGGCATGCACACCGAGCTGCGCCCAGGTCCACGTTTCAAAAAGCTCTTCGAGAGTGCCAAGTCCGCCTGGAAGCGCGACGAATGCGTCGGCCATTTCGGCGAGCATCGCCTTTCGCTCATGCATCGAGTCGACAACGTGGAGTGCCGTGAGCCCATGGTGCGCGACTTCTCGCTGCACCAACGCGTGAGGCATCACGCCGATGACTTCCCCGCCGGCCGCCAGCGCCGCATCGGCCAAGGCGCCCATGAGTCCGACACGCCCGCCACCGTAGGCCACCGCAATGCCGCGCTCGGCAAGGAGTCGTCCCATGGTTCTTGCCGACTCGAGATATTCGGGCTTCGCGCCATCGTTGGAGGCGCAGTAGACGCAGATCCTTTGCATTCTCGCAAGCTAACGTCCGCTTTGGATCCTCGCGTGTGCGCGCCGCGTCAGGCGACTCAGCCGTGGGCGGAAAGTCGGGCGCCAATAACGTGCAGCCCGCGCCTTGCACTTCACCGCACCAAAGCGGTGATCGGGGAAGTCGTTGCGCGGCAAATCATCCGTCACACAGCTACTCGGAGGCGGGGTGCACGCTACCGTTGATGCTGGAGTTGATGTTCACCTTGTATTCTCCTTCTGTCCGCACAACGATGTCTGCCGACCTGGCCGTTTCTTTTCCCACGCTGAGCGTGGTGAGTCATCCGCTGGTTCGCCACAAACTGACGTTGTTGCGCGACCGCACGACGCCCACCAAACAGTTCAAGGAGTTGGTCGACGAAATCGCGATGCTCATGGCCTACGAAGCGACACGTGATCTGGTGCTTGATCCAGCACCGGTCGACACGCCGCTCGAACATACCACGGGATGGGCGGTGCGTGGCAAGAAGCTCACACTCGTCCCGATCCTGCGAGCTGGACTTGGGATGGTCGAAGGGATTCTGCGGCTGATGCCTTCGGCGCGTGTGGGACACATCGGACTCTATCGCGATCACGGCACGCTCCAACCGGTCGACTACTACTTCAAAGTGCCTGGTGATGTGAGCGAGCGTGATTTTCTGCTCCTCGACCCGATGCTGGCAACTGGAGGCAGCGCGTCAGCGGCGGTCAATTCACTCAAACGTGCCGGTGCGACGCGCATTCGTTTTCTCTGTCTCGTTGCCGCACCCGAAGGTGTGCGCCGATTCAGCACCGAACATCCCGATGTTCCAATCCTGGCCGCGTGTCTGGATCGTGAGCTCAATGCGCAGGGATACATTCTCCCCGGACTCGGCGACGCCGGCGATCGGTTGTTCGGGACACGCTGATTACTCTACCGATTGTCGACTGAAACGCGCAACGCGCTGTTCACCGAAGTGTTCAGCGCGTTACGCGATTCAAAAACGAGTCAGATCAGCCAAACCATTCGCGCGGCGATTCGCGCTGCTGTTGCGCCACTTCGAGTACCCAGGCCTGCGCAACAGGTTCGGTCACTTCGTCTGGCACCTTGTCAAACCATTCAAGTGCCCGATCATCGTTGCCGATCCGTCGCCACAGCTCACCGATGAGATAGGTGATGACCGCGCGCTCTTCGATGGCAACGCCATCGAACTGCTCGAGTGCTTCGGCAAAACGTGCCGCCGCCTTGCGACGAAAATAGCGTTCGGCTTCGATGTCCCGTTCGTCGACACAACACCACGCGGCACGCAGGTAGAGGTCCGCGACATAGCGCGGATCGTTCCCTTGCCACTCCGCCACCTTCGCGGCGTGATCGTACTTGAGCGATCCGGAAGGAAGCTCGCGCAGAAGCGCGGTCGCAAGGTCGCTCCACACGCGATCGCGGATTTGATCATTGAGGTCGATCTGCTCGCTGAAATCACGTTCCACGCCAGCGTATCCGCAGTGCCTACACATGTGCACGAAATACGGCAGCGGCTGCATTCCCGCGGCGCGTTCGTGAAAATCCGTGCGCTTGCCGCCGAAGGCGTTGGTCGCAACCACAGTCTGGGAACGAAACGCATTCTCGCAGACCGGGCAGGTGAGTTCGATCAGATTTAGTGTTGTCATGTTTTCGCGTTACTCAGGGGGGCTCGACTAGCGAGTGTCGTCACCAACCCGCGCAGAGTTGAACCGTCTGGAGAGTTATCCACGATTGTCACTTCACTCCCGTCTTGTTACCTCACCGTGCGGGGGCTATAATCCCGCGTCGTGTTCGGCGAGTGTGATCGCGCCGGCTTCCCGCGTCGGGGTCGTTGATGTTGATCAATCTCCTTCCTGATTTTCTCGCCGTTCTCAAAGCCGCCGATCGCGACGCGGCTTATCGCGAGTATTTCGAGCGCCATCGCGCGCTCCTCGCAGCGTACTGGGACAACTATGTTCTCGAGCCGTCAGGGCCCCACTTCGACGAAGTGATTCGCGCCACGGTCAACGCCAATCGCGATGATCTGCTCGCACTGCTTGGTCGCGTGGACGTCGTCGCGCTGGCGGCCCAGGCCGAGCGCAAGGTGCAGGAGCTGCTCGAACCCGACGTACCGTACGACGTGGTGTTGATGGTCGGCGTCGGGGCGGCCAATGCGGGTGAGCTCGTCCTCGGTGGGCGTGGCGTCGCGTTCATTTGCCTCGAACATTTCACTGGTGTCGCCAACACGGAAACGCAGGGGTTGGGGCTCGACCCCGAGCTGATCCCACTCTGGCTCGCACACGAACTCACTCACGTCATTCGGTATACGTCGCCTTCCAGCCGCAGCGAAATGCGCTCGCTGATCGAAGGAGAGGAAGGCTACTACTCCTACTGGGAGACGGGGCGCCGCGCATCACTGCGTGAACTGCTGGTCAATGAAGGACTCGCCGTGCAAGTCTCGCGCGCTGTAAGCCAAGGCCACGCGCAGTGGGAGTATTTCGGCTTCGCCCGCAAGCAGTATGCGCGCATCCGCGAGCTCGAGCCGATCCTGCAGCGCGCCGCCAATATCGATCTCGAGCGCGCGGGACTCGGACTCCGCTTGCGATATCTCTCGGGCGGTATGAGCGATGACGCGCGGACCATCGAACGTGTCGTAATGCCGGAACGCGCCGGATACTTTCTGGGTGCGCGCATGGTGCAGCCCGCAGTCGATGCGCGCGGCATGGCCTGGGCGGTGCGGGCAAGCGCGCTCGAACTCGCGATGGCGGCACTTCCGCTGCCGTTTGAAGCGCCGAGACTGACGATCGTCGGGTAGCGGCGCAGCGGCCTGTTTTCGCGAATACAACAATAAAAAAACAACTGACTATCACGCATACCGCAACGGCATTGCTGTGATTTGAGTATTTGCGTGAAGCCGCGCCGTTTCCGCATTCATCCGCGTCAATCAGCTGCTGTTGCCGTATCGTGCTTCGCCGCTACTTCCCGATACAAAAGTCCCTGAAGACGCGATCCAGCACATCGTCGGTATTGATCGTGCCAGTCACCATGCGCAGCGCGTCACGCGCCGACTGCAGATGTACAGCAGCGACGGTTGCCGGCAGTGCGCCACTCTGCCACACATCGAGAAATTGCGCGATCTCGTCGCGAGCTTCGGCTACACCGGCACGATGACGTTCGCGTGTGACCATCACGCTTTCTGACTGAATGCCGGTGCGATGCGTAGAGTCATTCCGCATCAGGTCATCGAGCCGAGCGAGCAGTGCCGCAAGTCCGTGCCCCGTTTCGGCGCTGACATGAACGGTGGATGCCGCGACCTCCGGTGCGCACTCGGCCTCCTTGTGTTCGGAGGGATCGGTCGATGTTTGGCCCGCGCTTAGTGCTTGGGGCAAGTCACCGTTCTCGAGATCCTGCTTTGTCCGTACTGGCACCGCCAGCGCGTTTGTCTTGCCACGCACTGCAGCGATTGTTGCATGCACAGCTGCGTCGGAGTCACCGCACGCAAGCACCAGCTGTGCGCTGGCCAGATACCGCTCACTGACCTCGATACCCAGTCGTTCGATCAGCTCCGTTGTCTCTCGCAGCCCTGCTGTATCGACGAGGCGCAGCGGCATGGGCTTGCGATCGAGCAGCGCTTCGATCGCATCGCGCGTGGTGCCGGCGATCGGGGTGACGAGCGCGCGGGATTCACCGAGCAGCGCGTTGAAGAGCGACGACTTCCCGGCGTTTGGCGGCCCCGCAATGACCACGAGTGCGCCATCACGGAGCAGCGCGGCGCGCGGTGCCGTTTGCAGTAGCGCATCGAGTGCGGCAATCAGCGCGGTTGCCGCTTCGACAATACGTGCCGGTGCAATGGGCCCGTCGTCTTCGTCGGGGAAATCGATATCGTACGCGAGCAGGGCTTCCAGCTGCAGCACATCGTCGCGCAACGCGGCAAATCGTCGCGACAATCCGCCGTCGAGTTGTGCCAGCGCCTGATGTTGCATGGCACCAGTCCGTGCATCGATCAGATCGGCGACCGCTTCGGCCTGCAACAAGTCCATGCGACCGTTGATTACCGCACGTCGAGTGAACTCGCCCGCAAATGCTGGACGCGCCCCGGCGGCAACACATGCCGCAAACACTGACGTCGGAACCACCCGACCACCGTGCGTCGACAGCTCGAGCACATCCTCGCCGGTGTAGGACTGCGGTCCAGGAAAGAAGGTTGCGATCGCATCGTCGAGCCGCACACCATCGACCGGATGCTTGAGCGATACACGCCTCGCCACACGCGGCGCTAGTTCACCAACGCCCAGCGCGCTGGCCACGGCCCGCGCCTTGGCACCACTCACTCGCAATGTTGCCAGCGCTCCGCGCCCTTCCGCCGTCGCGACCGCAACGATCGTTTCGTCGCCGCCCGCAAGCAGCAACGCGCTGCGCGGCATGGCCGGCAGCGCGTCAGTGGGCTCGTTGGCTGTTGTCTCAGGCATTACTACGCCTACCCTCGCACCACCGGTGTCGCCTTTCCTCGCTCGTGCGCAATGATCCACTGCTGCGGCAACGACGCCAGGTTCTGGACGAGATAGTACAGGTTCAAGCCGGACGCCATGTTCAAAAAGATGAACAGCATCATCGCCGGCATCATGTACATCAGGATCTTCTGCTGCTCGTTCGCCTTCACGCCCTTCATGCCGATGTACGACAATCCGATCGCGGTGATCGCGACGAGAATCGGCAGCACATAGAACGGGTCCTTGATCGAAATATCCGGCAGCCACAGGAAAGACACGCCCCGGAATTCGATCGTGTTCTGGAACACGAAAAAGAGGGCGAAGAACACAGGCAGCGGAATTAGCATCGGCAAACAACCGGACAACGAGCTGAACGGACTCATGCCATGCTCCTTGTACACGACCATCATGGCCGCCTGCAGCTTTTGCGGATCGCCCTTGTGCTTGGTCTGGATCGCCTGCAATTCCGGCTGAATACGCTGCATCGCCATCGAGCTGCGCATCGCGCGCTGATTGAGCGGCCAGAGCAGAATGCGTACGGTGATGCCGAAGATCACCAGAATCCAGCCATACGATAATCCCAGCGTCGCCTTCATCCACAGCAGCATTCGGATGACCATCGTCGCGAACGGCTGCACGACACCTTGCAACCAGCCGCCATACGGGTTCGACGTTTCAAAGTCGCGTCCCACGGCCACCAATCGCGAGAATTCCTGTGGACCGGCATACAGTTCAAAGGAGACTTCTCCGGTCTTGAGCGGCGCGATCACAGTGGCCTGCGAACGCGTCGCGATCTTGCCGGTACGGACACCGCCGGTGAGATCGACTTCTGCAAACGCCGGCTTTCCAACGGGGGTGAGCAAACCGACGAGAAAGTATTTGCTCTTTGCCACAACCCACATGATCGGGCCAGCAGCAATCTTGCGCTCACCCGGATCGAGCGAGTTGAAGGTGACACCCTTCGCGTTCTGCGTCTCCGGCTTGTACGCGTAAGCGAGGTGTGACGCATCTTCGACGGTGTCGGCTTCCGACGAACGGAAACCCGGCGGCATGTCGACCAGCAGAAAACTGTTGGCCGGCGCCCCTTCCACCTTCGCCGCGATGTTCACGCGGTAGCTATCCGGGAGGAACGAATACGTGATCGACACGGCTCGCTGTGCAATCGTGGCATCGTAGCGAACCACCGAACGCCCGTTCTCTTCGCTCCGTGTGGTGCGGAAGATCTGCTTGTCCAGCCGCACCGTGTCGCCCGGCAACACCAGGCGGAAGGAGATCAACTGATCGTTCGGGCTGGCCAGTTCGACCACGCCTTCCTTCGTGCGACCGCGATTCTTGAGCGTCGGGAAGAGACTCAGCTCAGCACCGATCAGAGCGGCGCCACGATTGGTTGTACGGTAGACGGTGTGCGCGGTCTTCACCGCTGCAGTGTCCACCGGCAACTGCGCGATACCAGAGTCGCGTCCGGTCGCCGCAGCCGATGCGCCGGCGGCGGGCGAAGACGTAATCGGTGGCGCGGCAGCGTCGCGTCGATTGGCTGCGCTGTCGGTGCGTACCAGCGAATCCGTTGCAACCACGCTGTTTGAGACCGGCGTTTTCGGCGTCGGAAACAGAACGTTGGTCAGAAGGATAACGGCCGCCATCAGGACGACGGCGAGTGCAATACGGCGTGGTTCCATAAGTCGAGAGAGGTACGCCGAGGGCGGCTCGATCGCGCGACAACCGCGCGCTCAAGGGACCGGGTCGAAGCCCCCGGGCCGGAAAGGATGACAGCGCCCAATACGACGAAGCGCCAACCATCCGCCGCGCAACGCACCATGACGCTCGAGCGCCTCGATCGCGTACGCGGAACAAGAAGGATAATAGCGGCAAGCGCCGCCCAGGATGGGCGAGAGTGTCAGCTGGTACCCACGAACTGCCAGGATCAACAACGTCCTGGGTGCGCGCACAATCAGACGCATCGCTGAAGGTGTCTGGGACACGTTCTTCGTTTGTTTCTGCACTACGGCGCGCTCGGGGACGCGGTGTCAGTGGGCAGCGTTTGCGGCTTCGCAATCTCCAGCTGGCCAGCCGACGAGACACTCCGTCCCTCGCGTTCGGTGACAACCGCGGTTGGCAAGACAACTTTTTCCAACTGTCGAGCTGCTATCAGTAGTTCAGCGCGAAGCAGCTCGAACGTGCGTATGTACGCGACTGGAGCCACCCGCAGCACCACGTCCATGGGACGCAGCGTTGGCAAAAGCTCCAGACGCACCAGTTCTCGCAACCGTCGTTTGAGTCGGTTCCGATCGACCGCCGAATGTTTGTAGCGGGGAATCACGAATCCGACCCGGGCGAACAAACGAAGGGAAGCGACGGCGCGCACATCCATCGAGGCCGTGCGCACCCGCTTCCCTTGGTGTCGAACCAACTCGAGTTCGGACCCGCGCGTCAATCGCTGCGCACGCGGGAACGAACGAGAATCAGACGCCCGCGTACTTGGACGGGATCTGAACGGTCAAACGCTTGCGCCCCTTCCGGCGGCGACGGCTCAGTACAGCGCGGCCCCACTTGTCTTCCATGCGCGTCCGGAAGCCGTGCTTGCGGAGACGCTTGGTGTTGCGGGGATGATATGTGGGCTTACCCATAGGAATCTCGTGCGGTTACAGCCGAACAGGTTCTCGCAGTCGCTGCAAGGATACCAAATGCGGCAGGCTTGAATCGAGCGTAGAAATGGCGAAAGGTGCAGCCTCGTAACCTATGCTCGGCTATGGCTTTCGGTCAAGTCCAAAGCCCTCTCTTGCCTCCACTCACGAACCCAACGCACGTCACGCAATTGACTTATCCACATCCGGGGCGGTAGCTTCGCCCCCCGCGGTGTGCTCAGCGGTTCGGTCAGCCCGCTCACTCGGCCGTGCCTTCGGCGCCGCCCATGCCCGTTTTCGTCCTCTCCGCCTCCCTGAATGTCCCTCTCTCCAGCCGAACTCTGGGACCGCCTGCGCCAGCGTGCGCGCCAAGTGCTGCCGGAGCAGACATATCGCACCTGGTTGGAGCCCACCGAAGCGCTGGCCGTCGAAGGGGGCACGCTCATGGTCGGCTCGCCCGACCAGTTTTCGGCAGATTGGAACGAGTCCAAACACGCCGATCTGCTCGCCAGCTTCGCACCGGTCGCACTCGGCCATCCGCTCAAAGTTCGCTTCAAAGTGCACGAGGAACGTGTGGGACGCGTGCAGATGGACATGTTCGTCGCTCCCCCAGCCGCACCACAGCCTCCGACACCAAAGCAACAGCAATGGCGTATCTCGACGCCACTAAACCCGAGATACACCTTTGACCAGTTTGTGATCGGCAGATCGAACGACGTCGCCGCAGCCGCAGCACAAGCCGCAGCGCAGGCGCCCGGCAAAGTGTACAACCCGCTGTTCATCTACGGCGAAACGGGGTTGGGCAAAACGCACCTCATGCAGGGCATCGCGCACGAGCTGCTCCTTCGAACACCCTCGCTCCGACTGGCCTACGTCGGGACCGAGCAGTTCACCAACGAGTTCGTATCGGCGATTCAAACCGGGCAGATGGGGGATTTCCGCCGTCGCTTTCGGGAAATTGATCTCCTGCTGGTCGACGACGTCCAATTCCTGAAAGGCAAGGAATCGACGCAGGAAGAATTCTTCCACACCTTCAACGCTATCTACGAAGCCGGTCGCCAGATCGTGCTTACGTCAGATCGGCCGCCCAAGGAGATCCCGGGGCTCGAATCGCGCCTTGTCTCCCGGTTTGAATGGGGAATGGTGGCGAATATCGATGCCCCCGACCTTGAACACCGCATCGCCATCCTGAAAAAGAAGGCGAGTCTCGATCACCTCGAACTCACCATTCCCGACGAAGTCATCGAGTTCATCGCACAGCATGTGAAGTCGTCGGTGCGCGAGCTCGAAGGTTCGATCATCAAGCTGCTCGCCTACGCGTCCCTCAAGCACCGCGATATCTCCGTCGAACTTGCACGAGAAGCGCTGCGCGACAAACTGCGTGGCGCCTCGAGCTCTGAATTCCCGGAAATCCCTCCTACCTCGATCACCGTCGCCACCATTCAGCAGGTGGTATCGCGCGAGTGGGGCGTCACGCCAGACGGACTACGTTCCAAAACCCGCACCAAACAGCTCACAGGGCCTCGCCAGGTCGCGATGTACCTCTGTCGCGAGCTGTTGGCGCTGCAGCTGGTCGAAATCGGCAACGCGTTCGGTGGACGCGACCACTCGACGGTCATTCATTCCCTCGATCGCGTTGCCGAGGACATGGCCGGTGAGCCCGGTTTTGCCGATCGCGTACTGAAGGTTCGAGGGATGTTGGAAACACTGAGGACAACCGGACAACTGGGCACCTGAGTCCCCGAGATTCCACAGCAGTCCACAGTTTGCAACACGCGCCAAGTGGATGCGCGGTGAATACCGACAACGCTCGACATCGAATGCACATCAGGAGGCGTGGCGAAAGTGCTTCGCTGGACGTAGGTTGCAGCGCTTGTAGACAATTCCACACGCCCTACTGCTACTACCTGTTTTTTATCTAAGAGTACTTCTAACAGCAGTCACTCCACAGAACGGGCAAAAACACCCGCATGCGCTTCACAATCTCGCGCGAGAAACTCCTCGAAGGGCTCCAGGCGGTCACGCCAGCTGTACCGGCCAAGACCACACTGCCGGTGCTCGCCAACCTGCTCGTCGAAACGACGGAGCGGGGCATTCGCCTGTCCGCCACGGACCTTGACATCGCGGTCAGCACCGAGGTTGTCGCCGATGTCGAAACCGCCGGCGCAATCACGATCCCAGCCAAGAAGCTCAGCGAAATCGTGCGCGAGTTGCCGCCCTCGCCGGTGAAGATCGCCGCCAGCGGTGAGCAGCGCATTACGCTCGAATGTGGCCGCGCGAAATTCAAACTGCTGGGACTTCCGCGCGACGAATTTCCGACCTTTCCGAGCGTTCGTTTTCAGGATGCATGGCGCGTGAAATCCGGGGAATTGCAGAAGCTCATTCACCACACCGCATTCGCCGTCAGCACCGAGGAATCGCGTCCCATTCTCAACGGGGTGCTCTGGGAATTGCGCGACGACAAGATGCGCATGGTTGCCACCAACGGGCATCGTCTCGCAAAAATGGAAGTTCCCGTCGAGGGCAGCACCGCACCGTCCAGTGATCTCATCGTGCCACCAAAAGCGCTGGAGCAGATCAAGCGCCTCTTTCCGGCCGAAGAAGAACTCGAGATCGCACGCGGCGACAATCATCTCGGTTTCCGTTCGCCGTTCACGTCGGTGTACACACGCCTCGTCGAAGGGCCGTATCCCAACTACGAACAGGTGATTCCGAAGGACAACGATCGCTATTGTCTGGCCGACAAAGCCGCGCTCACAAGTGCGCTCAAACGGATGAGCGTCATTGCGTCAGATCAGACCCATCGCATCAAGATGTCCTTCAACTCCGGCATGCTGAAGTTCAGTGTGACCACCCCCGACCTGGGCGAAGCACAAGACGAACTGCCGGTGCAATACACCGGCGATCAGCTCGACATCGGTTTCAATGCGACGTACCTGCTCGAAATCTTGCGCTACATGCCGACCGAGCAGATTCGCCTGACCTTCAAAGCACCGGAACGTGCCGCGACCATCGAGCCGGAAGGGTGGGATGATCCTTCCAAGTATCTCTGCCTGGTTATGCCACTTCGCCTGATGGACTGAGGTTGGTCACCCGTCCGGCTGCCCCATCACGGCTTCACTTCAGCGTGTGTCGTCAGCTGTTGCGTGATCCGTTGTGTGCGCGGTGTGTTGGGTCGGCTACGGTCGGTCAATTGTAACGTCAGCGTTCCTTGTCCATCCAGCAGCAACAGGGCGCCCGTGGTCACGTCGACACGGGCGTTGTCTGTTTCGGTTCCGCTGCCCGCGAGCTCGAGGGCGCGCCAAGCTGAACCCAACTTGCCTTCCAGGCGCGTGTTGGTGACGCGCGTGATGACCAGCGTTGCTGTCGATGCCGATTTTTCGATGCGTTCGAGCAGGTACTCGTGTTGCGAACGGACAGTGATTGCAATTCCCACGCGACAGATGATGCTGACGGTGCTGTCGCGCCAACGGTCGCCGCTGGCAACCGTAGCTGGTATACGCACAAGCAGGTCGCGAACCAGCGCCGTGGCGGCTGCCTCAGGGCGATCACATTCGTTGGCGAGTGGTGGTCGGGTCACGACTCGCACACTGATGGCGTCCAGTATGGCATCGAACGCCACGGTCGCACCCATGCGCGCCGCTGGCGGCAACTTGGTGGCCGCTGCTGCCTGACTGACGGGCGGAGACGCGCCCGCGCCTTCGATGCGCACGACAAAAGAATCGACACGTCCGCTGCCACGAAGGGACCCGTCAGCGGAGCGTTGGAGCGACCAGGTGACGACACCTTGGCTTTCGACCCGCTGTTCGTCCTTGCGTCCCGCACTGTCGCGCTCGATGCGCGCGCTCGAGCGCACATCGTAGCGCCGTTCGACGACGATGCTGGCCAACTCCAAGCGCGGTGGCAATGGCGCCACGGCGGCGGGCGCGACTGGCACCGGTGCAGCGGCCGCAACCGGCGATGGCGCTGCAGTGCGTCCACACGCACTCACAGCGGCCGCCGTCACGATCGCCAACGCCACGGTTCGCGCACCCTCGCCATGCCGACGCATCGAGCTGTTCAGACCGGGACTAAAACGGCACGAGCTGCGACGGAACATCGAATTGAACATGCACCCCCAAATACTGCTGCCGTTCCCACGGAACATTGGACCAAAGTGTACGGGGCGATCGCCGGCCTGTAAGCCGGGTTCTGTCGATGCATTTGCATGCAACGGACGGTCATTCCTCTCGGCGTTCAGTCACCCGAACGCTCCAGCAGCCTACCCGCGGCTCGACGTCTTGCGACGCCCTTTCGAGACGGGCCGTCTCTCACCGCTTATTTGGCCTTGCTCCGGCTGGGGTTTGCCTCGCCGCCAATGTTGCCACTGACGCGGTGGGCTCTTACCCCACCGTTTCACCCTTACCACTGCTTTCGCAACGGCGGTCTGCTTTCTGTTGCACTGTCCGTCACATGAAGCTCACGCCGCATGTGCCCAGGCGTTACCTGGCAACCTGCCCTGTGGAGCCCGGACTTTCCTCGGCGATTCCAGCTTGCGCCTTCCTCGTCGCGACCGTCCGGCCGACGACCTACCCGTACTCACAACATAGCGCGCTGTATTGCACGCGTCATCATCGTGAACGCCAGAAAAAGCGCGCACGGTCAATCAAGCTGTCGCGAAGCAGTGACAGTACGCTGACGTCACAGCCTAGACTCGCCAACATCAATCCGGACCTCACGAGCAGGACTGCATGTCCACTAAACGCGCGAGGCGCCATGAGTTCCAATGTCGTTCCACACAACACGGTCGCGCACGCAACCGGCCTCGCCCCGCTCCGCGCCGATGGTGCGGTAGCCACCTTTTTGACGCCGGCTGAACGTCAGCGTGTCGATGCCGCGGGAGAGGGATGCTACAAAACACTGCATCGCGAAAGTCTCGACGAGCTGCTCGTCGATCTGCGCACACAACGGGTCGCCGCGGTACTCGTCTCGGTCGCGCGGTACCAGACCCAGCACGCCACACAGGTCGCGCGCATGGTGCGGGAGTTTCCACGCATACCCGCCGTCGCACTGCTTACCACGACCGAACCGCGCACGACACAATCGCTGCTCGCACTCGGACAACACGGCGTGCGTGCGCTCGTCGACGTCCGTGATCCGAAAGGGTGGCGCGAGCTCCGGCAACTGGTGGCGAGCGAGCGTGGCGAAAGTATCGAGCGCATGGCGATCACGCGTATCAGCGCTGACCTCCCCAACCTGCCGCAAGACTGTCAACGCTTCATCGAAGCGCTCTTCATGTCGCCACCATCAGTCACCACGGTGCGACAGCTCGCACGAGGCATGGGCGTGCTCCCCAGCACCTTCATGAGTCGCTTCTTTCGTGCCCGACTGCCCGCACCCAAGCGCTACCTTGCCATGGCGCGTCTCGTGCGCGCCGCGCGCTTGTTCGAGAATCCTGGGCTCAGCATCACGCACATCGCCTATCATCTCGAGTATTCATCGCCACAAAGTTTTTCGCGTCATGTGCAATCATTGCTGCAATGTTCGGCCGTAGAATTCCGGCGCGCATATGACGGTGAAGGTATGCTCGATCGGATGCGTCATGATCTTGTGCTGCCGTATCGCGATGCACTACAGCGCTTTGAACCGTTCACGGTGACGCCACAGTGGAGCACCCTGCGGCACCCGACGACCAGCTGACCTGAATTCCCGGTGTGCGAATACGTGCACGCGTCGGCGTGTCATGGCACGCCGCGGCACGTCGATAAACGGTGCCGTGTCATGCGGCGGCGCGCGGAGTCGATGCAGCCGCAGTCGATCGGCGCTGCGTCCCCGCATTTGCCGTCGTCGTTGAACCCGCGCGGCTGGATGATGCATCGTCGTCAGGACGCACCACCATATGCTCCGCCGTGTGCCGCAACACCAATGCTCGCATCCGCGCCGCCGTCTGGGAAAGCTGTGCAGCACTGCGCGACAGTTCATCGATGCTCATTCGTTGCGCGGCTGCGCCTTCGGCGGCTTTCACCGCCGCCTGCGAGGCGCGTTCGGCAGAACCATCGAAGGCTTCGAACACGCCAGCAACGTTCAACGAAAACTGCGCCTGCGATTGCGCGAGTGCGGCCACCTCGCCGCTCTGTTCCGCGATACGCGAAATGCCATCCACCATCGCACCGAGTGCCGCGGTGGCATCGCGCGCAATGGTTCCTGCGCCGGCGACTTCACGCGCGGTCGTATCCATCGCTTGCACGGCACCGCCGATGTCGTCGCGCACACGCAGCACCGTCGTGGCGATCCTTTTTGCCGCCAGCGCACTTTCACCGGCGAGCTTCCGGATTTCGTCGGCAACAACCGCAAACCCAAGCCCGTGTTCCCCCGCTCGCGACGCTTCAATTGCCGCGTTGAGCGCAAGCAGATTGGTTTGACGTGCGATGCGTGAAACCGTGGCCACGAAATCACCCACACGCTCCGATGCTGGCGCGAGGAGTCGCACCCGTTCCGCGGTAGCATCAACATCGTCGCCAACCCGAATCAACGTGTGCGCCGCGCGTTCGATTGCCTCGCGGCTTGCGGACGCCGAGTGATCGACGAGGCGGGCGTCGTGTGCCGTGGCGTCTGCTTTTACGCGGGTTGCGTTGGCTGTGTCTCGCGCCTGGTAGCCCGCCTGCACGCCGGTGCCCGCACGCGCGCGCTGCTCTGCGACTTCGTCACGCAACGAGTGCGCACCCGAGGCCACGTCGCCGGCGCGCCGCTGCAACTCACTTGCCGATCCGTACAGCTGCACTGCAACGGCGGCGAGTTCGTCCGACTCCTGCTGCATCGTTTCAATGAGCATGGTCAGATCATCGAGCATGCGATTGTAGCTGCGCTCGAGAAAGCCCAACTCATCGGCGTGGCGCGCGTCGGCACGCGCGTGCAGATCGCCGCGCTCCACCTGGGCCATGCGCTCTCGTGTACGACGAATGCGTGTGATCAGCCGAGACGGCATCCGAATGACCTGCTGCGCGACGACCAGCAGCAGCACGGCCGCCAGCAGCACCTGGGGCCACGGTGCCGCATCAGCAGGTCGTCCGTAGGCATAACCCCAGCTTGCGACCAGAAAGCCCGTCGCAGACGCGAGGGTCGTGACATAACCGAGTACCGGCCCGCGGTCGAACGAGTAGGGTACGATCGCCAGGATGTACATCAGCACCAGCACGGGCGAGCCGAACAAATAGACGACGCTGCTGATCAGAACGGTGTCGAAGACAGCAAAGACATGACGCAACCACCAGCGATACCAATCGGCACGAGACCCGACAAGCGCGAGCAGCCAGTTCGCACCGATGGCAACGCAGAACAACGCGATGATGCTGGTAATCGACACTTCGGCCAAACCCAGGCGCATCCCGGCAATGAGCACGCCGGCGATGAAGATGGTGCTCCAGAAGCGACGATGGGCCGCGACCCGGAAGGTTGCGACATCCTTAGCGCGCTCCTCGTCAACGAGCGCGGGCTGGGAGGAGATGGGGGTGCGGTAGGAAACGGACACTTGGGCTCGGCGGACAGGGGGTATCCTGACAGGACGAGCGAACATGGCAGGCGGTCAAGAGCGACCGCGGCGTTGGGGCTGAGAACTGCGCACTGCTGAGCGGTGAGTTCGAGTTGCGGGTTACAAGTCGGGGTGGGCGGGGCTCGTCGCGAAGGGCGGGCGCTTGCACTGGCGACTGGAAACCCGAACTGCCAACTCGACACTTCAGCTACACCGGAAGCTCCGCCGCCCGCACCATCGCGATGACCTCGAGCCCAACCGCCTCGATCGCCTCCCTCCCCCCTTCCTCCCGATCCACCAGCGCCAGCACTCCAAGCACTTCACCCCCCGCGGCTCGGATGGCCTCGACCGCCTTGAGCGCTGAGCCTCCGGTCGTGATCACATCTTCGACCACGACGACTCGGTCGCCGCTGACGAACGGCCCTTCGATGAGCCGGCCCGTGCCGTGCTGCTTGGCTTCCTTGCGCACCGTGAACGCGCGAACCAGTTCACCGTCGCCCCGCTCCTGAGCCAACGCGCTGGCGTGGGCGATGGCATAGGAGATGGGGTCGGCGCCCAGCGTAAGGCCTCCGACCGCGTCGACCGCCCAGCCCGAGGCGCGAACAGCGGCGAGCCCGGCCCGACCAATCAGGAGCTGGCCTTCCGGGCTCATCGTGGTGAGCCGGCAGTCGATGTACAGCGTCGAGCGTCGTCCTGAGGCAAGTACAAAATCGCCCCGCTTGGCCGATCGTTCGGCCAGCAGGGCGACAAGACGGGCGTGGTCAGTATTAGCGGCCAAACAGTCCCTTCACCTTGCCAAAGATCCCGGATTTTGCAGCGCTTTCTGGTTCGGCAGCCGGCGGCGCGGGTGCGGCAAGGGCAGCGGCGGCGAACGCATTCGAGAATTCGCTCACCGAGCCATATCGCTCGCCCGGCTGTTTGGAAAGCGCCTTCATGATCACGGCTTCGACCTGAGCGGAGAAGCTGAGTCCGGCCTTGGCCTTGTTGAGCGCCGTTGGCGGCTGCGTGAGCAGCTGCGAAAACAGTTCGCGCGGCGATTTGCCAGTATACGGCAGCGTTCCCGTCAGCAGAAAATAGGCGATCGTGGCCAACGAATACTGATCGGCGGCTGGGCCGACGAGCTCCCCTGAAAGCGCTTCCGGTGCGACATACATAAGTGTGCCGACAAAAAAGCCGGCACGCGTGAGGCGCTGATCGGGCGCGGCATCGGTGTCGGCGGCGATGCCGAAATCGAGCAGCTTCACGTGGTGGGTGGCCGGATCGTACATGACATTTTCCGGCTTCAGATCGCGGTGCACGATCCCTGCATCATGTGCAGCCTGCACGGCGCCACAAATCTGCGTCATGATCTCGGCGACTTCCTTGGCAGCGAGCGGACCGGAGCGTTCCGCATGCTTGTCCAGGATCTCACCTGAGGCCCATTCGATCGCGAGGTAGTAGCGATCGCCATCCGATTGCCCGTAATCGAGGGTACGGATGATGTTGGGGTGTTGTACTCGTGCGCCGAATTGCGCCTCGCGCAAAAAACGCGCGACAGCGGTTTTGTCGTGCTGCAGCTTTTCGCGCAGCACTTTCAGGGCAACGGTACCATGCTGGGGGTGGTCCGCACGAAAGACGGTCGAAGTTCCCCCTTCGCCGACCTTTCCGCGCACCGTGTAGCCGGCCAGCGTCGTTCCGACTATCGTCTCAATGGGCACGAGCCGAACGTAATGCCGGTTGGGCGTCAGGGGCAAGACAAACATGCTGTAAAATCCAACAACGGCACGAAATCGTTTCCTGACAAGCCGCTGAGATCGGACCATCGATTGGCGTCAACGGTACTATATCTCCTACCGCTTTGCGTTCCCTTTCACAGCCGGGAGTCTCCCGCCGCATGTCTCAGCAGCGTTCCATGCCGCCAGCGGCCCCGTTGGCTCCGACCCCTCGGCTTGGCGAGCTCCCGTCGACGACGTCGCATTCCGAAGTCGCCACGCGCTTTCACCACTCGGTTTGTTCTGTCCCGCGGCGAGTGGTACGCCGCCGTTGCGTGCTGGCACTTGTGCTGGGCGCATCGGCAATGGTTGTGGCCTGTTCCGGCAAACAATCGGTCAATCAGCCGGCGCCCCCTCGCGGCCAGCGTCCAGGCGGCCCCGCTGGCGTCGGTGGCGGGGCGACGGTGGCGGGGGTCGGGGTCGGGGTTGGCTCTGAGATGCAGCGACTTTATCGGAGCATGGGGTTGCTCGCCGGAGCAGGGACGATTCCGTTCGTTGCCTCGGTGTCGTTTCTTCGCTCCCCGAACGCCGACAGCACGCTGACGCTGGTCGCGATGTCGCTGCCATCGCGCGCACTTGGTTTTGGACGCGAAGGCGATCGCTACACAGCCAACTACACGGTCCGGCTCGAGCTGCGTCAGGGGGTGTCGGTCGTCAGGCAGATCGAAGCGAAGGAAACGGTGCGCGTCCCCACTTTCCGCGAAACGTCGCGCACCGACGAAAGTGTGATCTGGCAGCAATTCCTTCGTCTGCCGCCCGGTCGCTACACGCTTTCGGTCTCGGTGAAGGACGAATCCAGCATTCGTGGCGCGTCCGAAGAAGTCTCGATTCTGGTGCCGCGTTTGGCGTCGGGTACCATCGGGTCACTGGTTCCGGTCTATGAAATAATTCCTCGCACCACTGCCGATTCGCTGCCAAGACTGCTCGCGCGGCCTCGTTCGACGGTGACGTTTGGCGTCGATTCGATACTCCCGGTCTACATCGAGGCGGTGGGTCCAGAAGCACCGACTCGAGTGCACGCGCGTCTGATCGGCGAAGGGGACCAGCAGCTCTGGGAACGCGATGTCGATCTGACCGCGCGCGGCAGTGCACGCGATTTCACACTCGGCGTTCCGGTGGCGCGCATGGGTATCGGTATCACCACGCTCGAGGTGACTTCGGCTGGACGCGCGGACACGGCGCGGACGCGCATTTTTGTCAGTCTTGGTGATGACCTGCCGATTTCGTCGTTCGATGAGATGCTGGCGTATCTACGCTACTTCACGACCCCCGACCGCATCAAAACGCTGCGCGATGCACCACCGGCACAGCGCGCGGAATTGTGGGCGCAGTTTCTCAAAAGTACCGATCCGCTGCCGGCAACAGCCGAACACGAAGGACTGCGCGACTACTTTGTGCGTATTCGCACCGCCAACCAACGTTTTCGCGACGACGGGCAGAACGGATGGCTTTCCGATCGCGGCGTCGCGTTTGTTGGACTTGGTGATCCTGACAACATCTATGATTCCGGCGCCAACGATCCGAGCGCGCGCGTTCGGCAACAGGTGTGGGAATACCGCGAGTATCGTTTGCAACTTGTCTTCATCGATCAAACCGGCTTCGGCCGCTGGCGGCTGAATCCGCAGCAGATGGGCGATCTTCAGAACGCAATCCGTCGCCGGATGGCCAGCCGTCCGTGAGTGATGTAACCAAGCCGACGGCACCGAGACTTTTCCTCGTTGATGGCTATGCGCTGATCTATCGCGCGTTCTTCGCGCTGCTCTCGCGGCCGCTGAACACCAGTCGCGGCGAGAACACATCTGCCGCATGGGGCGTCGCAAATTTTCTCAAGCGACTTCTGGCCACACACAAACCCGAACTGCTCGGCTGGGTGCACGACGCCGGCGCATCGTTCCGTGTCGATCTGTATCCGGAGTACAAGGCGACGCGCGAAAAATTGACGGACGAATTGCAGGCCGATTTTGACACGGGGTTGCAGCGCATCGAGCAGCTGCTCAAAGCGTACGATGTCCCGGTGCTGAGCGTGCCGGGGTACGAAGCCGACGACGTCATCGGCACACTCGCCAGACTTGGCGTTGAAGCCGGATACAACGTTGTCGTCGTTTCGGGTGACAAGGACTTTCAGCAGCTCGTGCGTCCCGGTGTCTGGTTGCTCAATCCGGGACGCGGTGGACCGGCGAGTGTCGAAGAGTCGTGGGTCGGGATGGAAAATGCGAACGACCGACTCGGCGTGCCTCCCGAACGTGTCATTGACTACCTCGCGCTGGTTGGTGACACGTCGGACAACGTGCCAGGTGTGAGAGGGATCGGCGAAAAAACCGCGCAGGAGTTGATCGGACAGTTCGGCCCCCTCGAGGAAATTCTCGCGCACGCCAGCGAAGTCACGAAAAAACGGCCGCGCGAAGCGTTGCTCGAACATCATGACGTGGCACTGTTGTCGAAAAAGCTTGTGACGATCATGGAGGACGTGCCGATCAGCCTCGATCCTGGGGCGCTGCAGGTTGGCAAGCCGGATATACAGGCGTTGCGTCATCTGTTTCTCGAGCTCGAGTTCAACTCGATGCTCAAGGATCTGGGTCCGGCGTTGTCGGCACAGAAGGCAACAAATGCTGTTTCGACGCCGGCCTCGTTGTTTGACTTGCCTGAAGCATCGTATGCGCCACGAAGGACAGATGCATTGGCAGGGGCGTCCGATGCCGCATCAAATGACATCGCGGTCGCGGCGCAGATTCAGAACACATACCTGGGCATTGGTCGGCCTCCTGCGCCCGACGTGCGCGTGGCCGAAAGCGGCGTGCCGGTGCTCAGCGATGCGCGGTATATCACGGTCGAAACGGTGACTGCGCTCGATACGCTGCTCGCGCGTGTCCGCGAGGTGCCGTACATCGCGATCGACACCGAGACGGTGTGCGAGCCCGGTGCGCCACTTGGTATCGATGCGATGCGTGCGATCCTGGTTGGCATGTCGATCGCCGTCGCGCCTGGCGAAGCGTACTACTTGCCGTTCAGACATCGGCTCGACAATGGCGATGGCAACCTCGCTCTGTTGTCGGGCGATGCCGGGATTGCTGGACGTCGGATCAGCGCGGGAGTGTCGGAGCCGGTGAATTTGCCCCCGTTCGCAAGCGAAGAGGTCGCGCCGTTGCGCGCGATGCTCGAAGATGCGGCCGTAAAAAAGATCGCGCAGAACGCCAAGTACGATGTGCTGGTGTTGCGCACGGCCGGCGTACGTCTGGCCGGTCTCGAGTTCGACACGATGCTTGCGAGCTACATACTCGATCCGGGGCGTCGTTCGCACGGACTCGATTTGCTGGCGCTCGAATTCCTTGGCCATACGATGACGGCGTACGAAGCACTGTGCGGCAAGGGACGTTCGCAGTTGCCGTTCGCGGTGGTCCCGGTCGATGCGGCGCGCGACTACTCGTGCGAAGATGTCGATGTGACGATGCGACTGCGCGCCATCTTCGAACCGCGCATTGCTGAACAGGGTATGCAGGCGCTGTTTGCCAATATCGAGGTGCCGTTGATCGATGTGTTGGCCGACATGGAGTGGCAGGGAATCGCGATTGATCTGGCGTGGTTTGAATCACTCAAGACACGATTCCGCGCCGAGCGTGAGCGTGTCGAGAAAGAGATCTGGGCAGAGGCCAAGGAGGAGTTCAATATCAACTCCAATCCCAAGCTGCGCGTGATTCTTTTCGAGAAGCTCGGACTACCGATCAAGAAAAAGACCGCGACGGGTCCAAGCACGGATGCGAGTGTATTGCAGGAGCTGGCGGACGAAGGACACACGTTGCCGACGTTGTTGATGGAGTATCGCGAGATCTCCAAGCTCGAGAGCACGTACATCGATTCGTTGCCAAGGCTGGTGCATCCGCGCGATCACCGATTGCATACGTCGTACGGTCAGACAGTTGCGGCGACCGGTCGTCTGTCGTCGACCGATCCGAACTTGCAGAACATTCCGGTGCGTCGTGAGCTCGGTCGAGAGATCCGTCGCGGTTTCATTCCGCGCCCGGGCTGGAAGTTGCTTTCGGCCGACTATTCGCAGATCGAGTTGCGTCTGCTGGCGCACTTGTCTGGCGATCCGTCCTTTGTATCTGCGTTCAAGGCCGGTGGCGATATCCACAAACAGACGGCGGCGATCATTTTTGGCGTCGATATCGCGGACGTTACAAGCGAGATGCGCGCCCGTGCCAAGACAATCAATTTCGCCACTATTTACGGGCAGGGCGCCTTTGCCCTGTCGCGTCAACTCAAGATCACGAACGCCGAAGCGAAGACATTCATTGACACGTATTTCGAGCGCTTTGCAGGTGTGAAAGCCTTTTTGGAACAGTGCGTTGTCGAAGCCAAGGCACAAGGATATGTGGAGACGTTGTTCAAGCGTCGCCGCTACGTCCCGGAGCTCAAGGAACGCAATCACAACATCCGCGCTTTTGGCGAACGCGTGGCCGCGAACGCTCCAATCCAGGGCTCCGCCGCCGACCTGATCAAGGTCGCGATGCTGCGGATTCACCAAGCGCTTTCGGACGAAAAGTTTTCGGCGCGCATGCTCCTGTCGGTGCATGACGAATTGATCTTTGAGTTGCCGCCGGAAGAGGAAGGAACGCTGCGTGCGATGGTCAAGCGCGAGATGGAGGGGGCCGCACAGCTCAACGTTCCGTTGCTGGTGGAGATGGGAATCGGCAATGACTGGGTGGCGGCCAAGTCCTGATTGGCTCGCCGTTCCGTCCGACAATTCGCACGGGCGGCAGTCGTGCACTTTGCACGGAGTCTGACGTCGTGCGGCGGTCAGCGGGCGCTCGGCGGGCAGCACCGACCAGCTAAGTCAATGGCTTTGATGTACTTAGGCGAAGCTGCCAATCGCGGCACCGAGGTTGCCTTCTGAGACGGAGAAGGCGACGCGCACGACGCGGCGCCACCGAGCGCGAGTTCAGCATCGCGCACTGTCTTGGCCGACTTTCGAGGACTGCGCATGCGTTCTACCCAAACCACCCGAGGCTTTACGCTAATCGAGCTGTTGATCGTTGTCGTGATCGTGGGGATCATGGCCGCGATCGCCATTCCCAAGCTTTCCGCAACCAAGGGGAGTGCGCAGATCGGCGCGATGAAGAGCGACCTGCACAATCTGGCGTCGTCGGAAGAGGACTTTTTTTACGTCAACTCGCAGTACACGCCGACACTCGCCGCGGTGAATTTTCAGCCGTCCCCCGGGGTGAACTTGACCATTGTCGAAGCGACGCCCCTCGGCTGGTCTGCGCAAACGGTGCATCCACAGGCGCCGACGGTTACGTGCGCGGTGTTCTATGGCGGCGCAGCCGCGATCGCACCGGCGAGTGTTGAAGGGCAGGTGAAGTGTCGATAAGCTGAGGGGATGACCGAACGCGCTCTTCCTGCAATTGTCGATGATCGAGATGTCGCGCGTCGCACGACACGTCTGCGCGACGTCACTCGTGCGGCGGGTGCGCGGGAGTTTGTGCGGCGACGTGAGGGAATGATTCACGCGATGGACGGTGGTATGTGGCTGCACCGTCACGTGTGGAAAGGACGACCGATGGTGCACATGGTGAGCACAGATCGCAAGCGATTGCTGGCGTACGGTGCGCAAATTGGCATGCCCCAAGATCGTCTTCAATACAAGGCATTGCGGGATCCGCGTACTGAAGAGCGGCGCGCAGCGTGGCACTGGGATCTGGGCGGGCCGGTGTTGCCGCCACCGGATCAAACACTTGTCGTTCGTTAGCCCGCCAGTGCCTTTGCATCCGCTTCGCGCGCGGCACGTTCGCCGGCGGGCACGTTCACGAACGCGAGCAGCGCACCGCCCACGATGAAAAACCCGATGACCGAAAGTATCGCGGCTCGGCTCGAGCCACTCTGTCCGATCGCGATGGAGAAGGCGAGCGGACCGAGGATGCCACCGAATTTTTCAAAGACAGAGTAGAAGCCGAAGAACTCGCCGCTTTTGTGCTTGGGAATCATGTTTGCAAAGAGCGAGCGACTGAGCGCCTGTGTGCCACCCTGCACCAAACCGACGAGCACCGCGAGGAAGTAGAACTCACGTGCCGACGTCATGTTGTACGCAAAAATGCAGATGCCGGCATAGACCACGAGGCCGATGAAGATCGAGACTTTCGCGCCGATCTTTCCGGCAAGCATGCCAAAACCGAACGCGCACGGAATGCCGATGAACTGCACCAGCAGAATAGCCGTGATGAGGTCCGATTGGCCGATGCCGATCTCGGTGCCATACACACTCGCCATCTTGATGATGGTCTGAATGCCGTCGTTATAAATTGTGAACGCGAGCATTGCAAGCGCGGCCTGTTTGTAGCCGCGCAATTCGCGCAGAGTTTCGCCGAGCCGCGTGACGGCGACCTTCCACGGATTTTCTGTCGATGTTTCGTCGCTTTCGAGTGTGCGCGGAGGTTCCGGCACACGACGCAACACGGGGATGGAAAAGACGATCCACCACACCGCCACAGATACAAAGGCAAGGCGCGCGGGGAGTGTCTGCTGCGACGCAGTCAGCCCGTCTCCAGACGGCAGTCCGAACATGCCGGGATTGGAGATCCACGCGAGGTTGAGCGCCAGCAACAATCCGCCGCCGACATAGCCCAACGCGTAGCCGGCCGTCGACACGCGATCCATTTCGTCCACGCTGGCGATGTGCGGCAGCAACGACTCGTAAAATGTCATGCTCCCCGCTGCGCCGCCGAGCGAGAGCACAAACACAATGGCGGCGAAGAGCACGTCGCCGCGACTGATGAAGAACATCGCGGCCGTTGCGGCTACGCCGACGAGCATGAAGCCGACGAGAAACTTCTTCTTCGCCGCTTTGAAGTCGGCCAGCGCGCCGAGCAGTGGCGCCATGATCGCGATAAGGACGGCACCGATGGTGCTGGCGTTGGCAAACCACTGAGAGGCCTGTGGTGGGGTCAGGCCGGCCGCGGCGACTTTCACGAAGAAGATCGGGAAGACCGCGGTCATGATGGTGGTTTGCGCGGCTGAGACCGCCCAATCGTACATCGCCCAGGCCCGCAGTTCGCGCCGATGAAGGCCAAGCGCGTTGAGGATGCGAGATGCCGGGCGTGTGGATGTCATCCAAAGTCTCGTAAAGGGAAGTGGGCTGGAGCAGATTAGTGTCTGTGTCGATCCCCCATCTGTCCAGCAACGAACGCAATCTCGTGACGCCATCCTTCAGGCATGGTCGCCGCACCTGTGCGGCGCTTGTCGTAATGCTCGCTATCTCGGCGGCACTCCTGAGTAGCTGTGACCGCCGGGCGCCCGCAACTTCCGCTGACAGCAGCTCAACCGCTATTCCGGTTGCGCCGACGGATAGTATGCGCCCGGTCGTGACAGCGACGGGGTGGGACTCGACGGCGGGTCCATTCATCGTGCTGCCGACGGTTGATGGCGGTCTTACCTCGGGCTCACTGCTTCGCGCGGATGCGTCGGAGTTGACGGTGTCGGACACCGGCGGCGTCGGACGACTGCTGGCCGATCGCCGGGTCGATCTCTTTTCACGCAGCGGACG
>JAYUWD010000206.1:0-1710 GCA_043753735.1 Gemmatimonadaceae bacterium | reverse complement strand
ATCGCAGTCACAGGATCCGAGGCCCCGGTCACGGCGCGACCCAGGATCAACCAGCGCGCTCCGGCGGCCGCCGCCTCTGATGGCGTCATCACTCGACGCTGATCATGGGCATCGCCCCCCGCGAGCCTGATCCCCGGCACCAGAGTGCCAAGCGTCGGCCCGTAGGCCGCGCGGACCGCCGCCGCCTCGTGCCCGGAGCAGACCACGCCAACCGCCGACGCGTTGCGAACCAGCCCCGCCAGGCGAATCACTTCTTCCTCAACCGACACAGCTGAGCGTCCCCATCCCTGCTCCACGCCCGCCGCATCCAGACTCGTCAGGATGGTCACGCCAAGGATGCCACATCCACCGTCGGACGCTTCGTTGGCACCCTCGACCGCGGCGCGGATCATTTCGGTACCGCCCGATGCGTGGACGGTCAGCAGCGAAGCGCCGTGCCGGGCCACGGAGCGCGCAGCGCTGCGCACCGTGTTGGGAATGTCGTGCAACTTGAGGTCGACAAACACCTCCTTCCCAGCCTCGCGTAGCCAAGTCACCACGGCAGGCCCCTCCGCCGCGAACAGCTCAAGACCGACTTTGTAAAAGCCGCAACTTGCGCCAAGCTGTGCCACGATCGCCCGTGCCCTCGTCATATCCGGCACGTCGAGCGCGACAATCGGAGTCACTATCGCCGCAAGCGACCCGGCGCTTGAAATGCTGTCCGCCGACGACAGCATCATAAGGGCCATTCCAAAGTACCCGTGAGCGTTCGGAGGTCGGTCACGGCATGCCCGCGACACCACGTGTCAAGCTCGCGCGCGATTCGCTCCGGTGCGCGCGGGTCGCGAAGAGCGGCCGTGCCCACGCCCACAAGTGACGCCCCGGCCATGATGTATTGCAACGCGTCGTCAAAAGTAGAGACGCCACCCAGCCCGATGATCGGCACATTTGGAAGCGCCCGACTCACCCGCCACGTGGCCAGCAATCCGAATGGAAGCAGCGCCGGCCCACTCACACCACCCGTACCGAAACCAATCTTGGGCTTCCGGCGATCCGTGTCGATCACAAGCCCCGGCATGGTGTTCACCAGCGTCAGTCCGTCTGCACCGTTGTCGATCGCCACTCTCGCGGCGTTGACAATTCCGGCGCCGAGCGCAGGCGACAACTTCACGAAGAGGGGTCGCGCGGTGCGAAGCCGCGTCGCTCGCACGAGCGCCGCCAACGCAGCAGGATCTGCGCCGAACTCCGTACCGCCGGCCTTCACGTTTGGACAGCTGACATTCAGTTCGAAGGCATCGACGCCTCGTTCGCCATCGACGCCGCCAACGACCGTCTCGAAATCCTCGACGCTGTAACCCACCACGTTCACGATCACACGCGTGTCTGGATACGAACGCGCAAGCCATGGTAGCGCCTCTGCGCGAACTTCGTTCAAGCCGGGATTGGCCAGCCCAATCGCGTTGATCATGCCGCCCGCAAACTCACTCACCCGCAGTGGCTTCGCGCCGTGCCTCGGCTCAACGCTCACGGCCTTGGTCGCGATGGCACCGATCGCTGTGAGGTCGACAACATCCTCGATCTCACGACCGTAGCCAGCGGTACCCGACGCGAGCACAATAGGGTTACGGAAATGTAGACCCGCAACGATGACGGATGTCGGCGATGTGGTATTGGACGCGGAAGGAGTCATGTATGACAGGAGCGTTATGCTACTTCTTTACGGGGACGGAC
>JAYUWD010000205.1:0-1714 GCA_043753735.1 Gemmatimonadaceae bacterium | reverse complement strand
TCCCGAAAGGCCGAGTTGCACCATCCCGCTCACGAGAGCGCTTTCGCGCACAACAGCACCACCGGGAGCGAATAGCGCGAGAAATCCGATGATGTACGACGCCGCATAAACTGCGATGTACGAAGATACAGCGCCAGACGCATTTCCGACCACGCCGCGCACGAAAAACTGGAACGCAATGCCATATGCGATCCATGAGATCACCGAGCGCAAAGCGGCCCCCCAGACTGTCTTCGCGGCTATCCGTGGAAGTTGAATGTCCTTTCCCGTAAGTGACGTCGCGAGCCGCGCGGCCGCCGGCAGCAATCGTGGGGCTGCGGCAACAAAGCCGACCAGACTCACCAACACGACGATCGCCATGAAGGTGTTGTCGACCGCTTGCGACCCGGCGATCAACACTACACCGATCCCCGCAGCAATAGTTACCAGCTGAATCAGAACTGACGAACCAGCGGCAGTCATCGGCGAAACGGACTCATTACGAGCCATCACTGTCATTGCCGCAATCGACCAGACTTTGCCTGGCACGTACTTGCCGAGATTCGAGATGAACCAGATGCGAGCCGCCGTCGTGAACGACAGCATCTCACCTGCTGCCAGGATCACTCGGCGCCAGGTCTCGATGAGCAGCGCATACGTGAGAAGCACAATCAGGGTCGCTGCACCGATCCACGTCCATCCAATATCGAGGGCCGCGAGCCTGTCGGCGGTGAGCCGCCACTGCCCGTTGAGTGCGCGAACGGCTGACCAGACTATGCTTGCCGCGAACAGCCACTGTGCGGCGAGGAACGCGCTACGACGGATGTTCGGCAAGAACCTGCTTGTAGATACCCGCGTACTGGCGCGCTGCAGACTCGGGCGCGAATGCTGACAGCGCGAACATTCGCCCCGCTTTGCCAAAATCAGCAGCTTCAGTAGGGTTGCCGAGAACGCGGTCGAGTGCTTTTGCGAGCTCCATCGGATCGCCGGGTGTCACGAGAATCCCGGTCTTGTCGTCCTTAATGACATCCGTGAGTCCCCCGGACCGGAACGCCACTACCGGCGTTTCACACAGGAGCGCCTCAGCCGCCACAAGTCCAAGTCCCTCGTCGGTGGATGGAACGACGAGTGCGGTCGCTGACTGATAGAGGCGAACGAGATCCGGCTGCTTCAGTTGACCCATCCACGCAATTCGATCGGCAACGCCAAGCTCGGACGCAAGCGATCTCAGCTCTGACTCGAGCGGACCTGCTCCAACTACATCCAGCAATGCGGGTTGACTCATCTTCGCGAGAGCCCGGATGAGGTGTTCCAGCCCCTTCTGCCTGTTCAAGCGACCTGCAAAAAGAAAGCGTTCCTTCTCGCGAAACGAGCCAGGAACGAATCGGTCGGTGGCGACTGGCATTGGTGCGACCGACGGTCGCGGAACGGAAATCAGGTTCGCAACCTCCGACGACAACCAGTTCGACACCGTAGTGACTTTCGCTGACTGATTCACCACGCGACGAAAAAGTGGGCGGCTCATACCGATCTTTTTTGCAAGCCGAACGTCAGTCCCGTGCAGAGTCGTAACGAGCGGCTTGTGCGAGAGCGACGACAGCCAGGTTCCGACCACGCCGCTCGGAAACCACCAGTGTGAATGGATGAGGTCGGGATCGAAGCTGCGGCGCGCACCAACGGCGCGCACGAAGTCGGATCCAAAAAATCCGACCAGTGCGAGACGCGCGCTCCATGA
>JAYUWD010000204.1:0-1720 GCA_043753735.1 Gemmatimonadaceae bacterium | reverse complement strand
CCACCACCCGTACCGCCCAGGGTGAACGACGGACGAATGACCGCCGGGAAGCCCGTGACTTCGACGCCCGCAATCGCGTCTTCGATCGTCGTCACCGTTCGTCCGGCAGCACACGTCAGGCCGATCGTCTGCATCGCCTCGGCGAACAGCTTTCGATCTTCGGCGACCCGAATGGCGCGCGCATTGGCCCCTATCAACTCGCAGCCGTATTTGGCGAGCACACCGCTGTCGGCGAGCGCGAGCGCGACATTCAACGCCGTCTGTCCGCCCATGGTTGGTAGCAGTGCATCTGGACGTTCGCGCGCGATCACCTTCTCCACGAACTCCGATGTCACCGGCTCGACATACGTCCGATCGGCAAACTCGGGATCGGTCATGATTGTCGCCGGGTTTGAATTTACGAGAATGACCTCGTAGCCTTCTTCGCGCAGCGCCTTCGTGGCCTGCGTGCCGGAGTAGTCGAATTCGGCGGCCTGCCCGATCACGATCGGCCCCGAGCCGATAACGAGAATGCGGTGCAGGTCAGAGCGTCGTGGCATGTATCAGATCGTCGATGATGTCTTCGAAAGAACGCGTCGCGCGCCAACCCGTGGCGTGCTGCAGTTTGCGCGAATCCCCCACCAGCACGGGGACGTCGGCCGGGCGGACCAACGCGGGATCGACTGCGAGCTGCGCGTGCACTCGTGTGCGCGCAAGCACCGCTTCCACGATCGCCTGCACCGAACGTCCGGTGCCGCTGGCCACGTTGTACGCCTCGCCAGGCGTGCCGCGTCGGCAGAGCGAAATATACGCAGCGACGACATCACTTACATGCAAAAAATCGCGTATCGGCGTGATGTTGCCGAGAGACAGCGGTGTACCCACCGGTGAGCCACGCAGCGCGAGCGCGCGCGACACGAGCGCCGGGATCACAAAGCGTGGTTCCTGTCCCGGTCCGCTGTGGTTGAAGCTGCGCGTTACGACGACCTTGAGCCCGGTCGCACGCCATTGCTGCAGCGCCAGCACCTCCTGCGCAACCTTGGTGGCCGCATACACGGTCCTCGGTTCCTGCGGCGTTGTTTCCGCCAACGGTCCCGCGGTCTCTTCATGCCTCCCGTACTGCTCGGCACTACCGACGATCAGCACCATCGGATCGATCTCACCGACTCGGCGTCGCTCGCCAATTGCGTACAGCAACCGCGCCGATGCGGTCACGTTCACATCCCAGGCAAGCGCCGGATCCGACTCTGCGGTCCGAATGTGCGAGATCGCGGCAAGATGCACTACATAATCAAACCGTTCTGCCGAGACCACTCGGCTAGCGTATGCGGAGTTGCGAAGATCGCCATAGAGCCACGTCACTGGAGCGTGGAACGGTTCGCCTGAATGGCTACGAGAGTGTGGAGCGGGTTCCGTCGCGAGCGCGGTGACAGCAATGCCGTCACGACGCAACGCCTCAGTCAGCCATCGCCCGACGAAGCCGGCCGCGCCGGTTACGAGCGCGTGCATGCGCCCCCGACGGCATCGCCACAAATCGCACGACCAACCCACCCAATGCTGTTACTCACGCCGGCTCACCGGTTGCGCGCATGTCGATCGAGGTCCGCTTCGACCATCATGCGCACCAATTCAGCAAACGCGATCTGTGGAACCCAGCCAAGTTTGTCTTTGGCGTGCGACGCGTCGGCGACGAGCAGATCGACTTCCGCAGGACGGAAGAAGCGCTCGTCCCGCACGACAT
>JAYUWD010000203.1:0-16560 GCA_043753735.1 Gemmatimonadaceae bacterium | reverse complement strand
GACGGCGTCGTGGAGAACCTGGAGTGCGCACCCGCCTTCCGGCGCCGCATCGATACCGGTCTCTGTCGCCAGTCGCAACGTCCAGCTGCGCATCTGTTCTTCGCTCGCAACGCCCGCCGTGCCGCCTGCTTCGCTCAAGATTCGAAGCAGCAGTCGATCGCCGAGTGGCGACGGCACACGAAGTCCGGCAGCGTACGTGGTCGGATTCACCCACGGTTCCGCCTTGGGTTGACCTGCAGCGAAGGCGCGCGCTATCGGCGCACAGCCATCGGCCTGTGCAATCACATACTTGGGCTGCTTGGCCCCGGTCGGCAGCCATCCACCGGCGATGAGCTCGTCGATCGCCTTCCAGATACCGATCGTGCCTTCACCACCACCGGTGGGATACACAATCGCATCGGGGAGGCGCCAACCCAGCTGTTCGGCGAGCTCGAAGCCCATGGTCTTCATCCCTTCGACGCGGTACGGTTCGCGAAGAGTGGAGACGTTGAAAAATCCACTTTCCGCCGCGTACGCGAGCGCGAGTTTTCCCGCGTCGCCGATGTGTCCGTCAATGCGCACCAGCGTCGCGCCCATTGCTTCGATTGTATCGAGAATGGGGCGTGGCGTCGTGCGAGGCGCAAAAACTCGCACCTCGAGACCGGCGGCGGCTCCGTAAGCGGCGAGTGCAGCCCCGGCATTCCCGGCTGTCGGCACCACGATTCCCGGAACGCCACTGCCCTTGGCGCGGGTCACGGCGGCGCTCATGCCGCGAGCCTTGAATGACGCGGTCGGGTTCTGGCCTTCATCCTTGATCCACAGTCGGCGCACACCCATCTGCGCGGCCAGCCTCGGCGATTCAATCAGCGGCGTCAGCCCTTCACCGAGCGATACGGGTGCTTCACCCGCGAGCAACGGCATGAAAGGCGAATAGCGCCACGCATCCCACCGTGGCGCGAGCGGGGTAGTCGACGGCACCGGCGCGTAGCGCGCGAAGAGCGGCTGACCACACGCGCTGCAAAGTGATGCGCCGGCGATAGGAGCGGGCGTCTCGCACGCGGAACAAGCAAGTTTCCAGGAAGCGGTATCGGTCACAAAAGTCTCAGGGCGAATCGGGGGAGGCTGGTTCAGGGCAAATCGCTTGGCAAAACGTGGTCGGACGGGGCAGCGACGCTCGGCAGCGGCGGGAGATCGACGCCGAGCGCAAGCAACAGTCTTCGTGCGGATGCGGGCGCAAAGCCTGGGATGACACTGAGCTGCGCGACAGTCGCCTCACGGACCCCCTGCACACTGCCAAACGCCGTAAGCAGCGCGCGACGTTTGGTGGGGCCAACGCCAGGAATTTTGAGCAGCTCCGACGTGATGGTACGCGCCGCGCGCTTCTGCCGCTGAAACGTGATCGCAAAACGGTGGGCTTCGTCGCGTGCCTGCTGCAGCATGCGCAGCGCCGGTGAGCGCTTGGGCAGACGAACCGAGTCGCTGCGCCCGGGAAGAAAAATCTCCTCCTCGCGTTTGGCGAGGCTGATCAGCGCCACCTGTGTAACACCGAGCGCATCGAGCGCTTCACGTGCCTTGCCCAATTGCCCCTTGCCGCCATCGATCACGATCAGATCGGGTAACTGTTTCTCCTCGGAAAGTCGACGGGTGAAGTATCGCGTAACAACTTCATTCATCGCCCGAAAGTCGTCGTTCCCTTCAAATGACGCGATCTTGAACTTGCGATACTCGGCCCGCTTAGGCCGCGCGTTCTCGAACCACACCGCGCTCGCGACGACATCGGTGCCCTGCGCGTGGGAGATGTCGAAGCAGATGAGGGAGCGCGGCAATCGCGGAAGCCCCAGTTCACGTTGCAACTCGTACACGGGGTCTGCCGCGCGTTCGTCCGCTTCGAGTGCGGCGAGTTTGAACTCTTCGAGCAGATGACGCGCGTTCTGGTCTGCGAGATCGACGAGTGCACGGCGAGAACCGCGTTGCGGGACACGAATGCGCGTCCATTCGAGCGATGTTTCGAGGGACTCGCGATCCTCGAAATCGAACGGCACAAGCAGGTCTGCGGCCCGCGCATCGGCGGTCCGATACCACTGTGCGAGACAAGCGCCGAGTACGGCGCCATCTTCCTCACCCTCGGCGTGTTCGACCAGGCGATGATCACGCGCGAGCAGCGTGCCGCCACGAATACGCAGAACGACGACGCAGGCGTCTTCGCCATCGCGCGCATATCCAACGACATCGCGGTCGCCGCCCTCTACCTCGAGCACGACCGTCGGTTCCTCCATCTTTTCGAGGTGGCGCAACGCATCGCGCATCTCTCCGGCGCGTTCAAAATCGAGTCGCTCGGAGGCATCCAGCATGCGCTCGCGCACGCGGCGCACCACATCGCTCGTCCGGCCATCGAGGAACCAGACAACTTCGTCAATCATGCCGCGGTAGTCTGCACTCGACTGATACCCGACGCACGGCGCCTGACAACGCTTGATGAAATAGTCCAGGCACGGGCGCTCAGGGGCTTCACCCGGCAACCCGTAGTGGCAAGAGCGTACTGTGAAGATCCGCTTCACGACGTTAAGCGCTTTTCGCATTGCACCGACATCGGTGTACGGTCCGAAATAGCGAGCACCGTCGTCTACCACTCGCCGCGTGACCAGCACACGCGGAAAGGGCTCCTGCACCGTGACCTTGATGTACGGATAAGACTTGTCGTCGCGCAGCGCGATGTTGAACCGCGGCCGATACTCCTTGATCAGCGTCGCCTCGAGAATCAGCGCATGCGCTTCGGTCGGCACAACAATGGTTTCGAGATCGTGCACTTTGCGCAACAGTCCACGCGTCTTGGGGCTGGCTTCGTGATCCTGTGCCCAGTAACTGCGTACGCGCGACCGCAACTGCTTGGCCTTGCCGACGTACAAGACAGTCCCATCGGTGTCCTTCCAGAGATACACCCCCGGCCCAGTTGGCAAATGCGGGAGCTTGACCGCGACAGCCGCCGGCATGCCACGATGCATCGCGCCGACGGTCCACTCGTCGTCGGGGATGGGCAACGCAGTGTCAGAGTTGCGAACGACTGATTCATCCTGCGTCATGCGTAGTCCGTGCCCTACTCGGCCGACGTGCTGCGCGCACGCGACGCCAATCGCAGCCAGCGAGCGGCTTCACCAGAGCCCATCCACCACGCGACGAGCAGATACACGATACCGAAGAGCGCCAGAATGGGTGGTCCGATAACGCGGGGATGCAGCGTGGGCATGGTTGTGAATGCGGCCTGTCGCACACCGAATGCGATCGCCGCGCCCGCGACAGACGCGATGACGATGCGTCGCGTTCCGGCCCACATCGTTGTCGTGTAGAGGGCACCCAGCTTCTTGTGCAATCCGCCAATGAGGATCGAAAGATTCACGTATGAGCCGAGCGCGGTGCCAAGTGCAATGCCTGCTGATGCATACGGCGATGCACGCAGAGGAATCGCGATCGCAATCGATGCGATTGCCGAAACCGCTATGCTCGAGATCGATGCGCGAAGGGGAGTCTTGTAGTCCTGCATCGCGTAGTACGCCGACGCAAGCAGCTTGACCGACGCAAAGCTGACCAAGCCGACGGCAAATGCAGCGAGCACGAGGTGAACCACCGTCTGCTCTTGTGCGCCGAACTTGCCGCCCCGATACAAAATGCCGACGCACAGATCGCCAAACGCGGTAAACGCGATCGTGCTCGGAATGATGTAAAACAGAATGCGCTGCCATCCGCCCCGCAGTCGTTCAAGCAATGCGTCGAGCGCCAGCGATTGTGAGTCGCGCGAAAACTCAGGGAGCGAGGCAGCGGCAACCGACACACCGAACAGCGAGACAGGCAACAGCGCGATGGTGTTTGCATAGGACATGTTCGTTGCGGCGCCTGACGGCAGCCAAGACGCGATCTGCAGGTCCACAAACGACGAGATCTGTACGACGCCGAGGGCAGTCACGACCGGTACAACATTGCGCAGCGTCTGCTTCACGCCCTCGACCATCGTATTCAACGATACGGGGAATGGCCACACCAGACGCATCACTTCGGGCATTTGTGCACCAACCTGCAGAACGGCGCCAACCAACGTCGCCCACGCGAGCCAGAGCGAAAGCTCGACCATGTCAGTCGCACGACTACCCCACGCGAGCAGCAATGCAATCTGCGCGATCGACCAAAGCGCGGCACTTGCGTACGACCAGAAGAAGCGACGGTGCGAATTTTGAATGCCAAGGCACCAACCACTCAGCACCATCAATCCCGTCATCGGGAACAGTATGCGCGTAAGACGCGTGGTCAGCTGTTGGGTGCTGTCGTCGAACCCCATCGCGAGAACGGTGGTAAGCAACGGCGCCACGGCGATGCCGACGATCGTCAATACGGAGACAGCGGCGAGCAGCAACCCGAGAACTGCGCCCGCGAGCGCGCGTGACGCCCTTTCGTCGCCTCGGACCAGAAGGCGGCTGTACACCGGCACGAATGCCGCCGACAGTGTCCCTTCGCCGAGAAGGTTGCGCACGGCGTTCGGAA
This sequence comes from Gemmatimonadaceae bacterium, assembly GCA_043753735.1. Lineage (GTDB taxonomy): Bacteria > Gemmatimonadota > Gemmatimonadetes > Gemmatimonadales > Gemmatimonadaceae > Gemmatimonas. The sequence continues at coordinate 12,051 of JAYUWD010000203.1, read as the reverse complement.
TCTTGAACGCGGCCGTGTACGCATCCGATGCGCCGCCCGCGCCGAAATAGCGCGCGAACAGAAGGTTTCTCACCAATCCAACGATCCGACTGATAAAAATCCCCGCTCCGACGACCATCGCCGAACGGCCGCCAGACTCCGAGCTCATGTTTCCTCGGCGACGCCCTGCACCAACGTTCCAGCGTGCACCAGCGCTGCAGCGTGCATGCGGGTGAAAACGGAAAGACCGTAGCGTGCAATGACCGGGAGCAGATTGAGTACGCGCTCGGGTGATGATCCAAGCGGGCGAAACCAGGCGCGACTCAACGCAACCCGATGCATCAATTCGCTTTCACGTCGCTTGACGCCAGCAAGCACGCGACGCTCAAAGCGTTCGAGCTTGTGCATCAAATCGCGTTCCAATCCGGTAACGACTTCCGGTGCAACAACAGCGTCGTCATGTGCGATCGCATCGCGCAACGCCCGCAATTGCGTGTCAGTCGCGACGCGTAGACGCTCGAGGGCGTCCTGCACAGCCTCGGCGACAGTACGCCGCGCCAACTCTGATTCCGCCGCATGCGGATCGTGCAACAACGATTCATCAATGCCGAGTTTTTCGAGCATCGCGGTCGCAACGACATCCACAATCTCACCCGCCCACCTCGGCGACACGACCGGAGGTTCGGTGCTCAACGCCACGGCCACGGCACTCACTTGAGCGAAGTATGCATACTCGCCTGGCCCTGCCATGTACGTCATCGTTGGCAACAGCGCGCGCTCAAGCACGGGACGCAGCAAAACATTGGCCCCGAGAGTGCCGACATCGGCCTCCCGCGCGACACGGGCCGCATCCTTGACCGGCACACGTTCACGCACGCGATCACTCGCGCGACCCGACACGCCAAGTTGCGAACGGAACACCAGCGTCAGATCGTCAATCGGATCAACTTGCGGCTCAAAACCGGCGGCACGAATATCACGCGTGCGTGCAGCGAGCGCCTCCGATGCAGCCGCCGCGCGCAGCAGTGCGTTGCGCAAGAACGGATCGGATGCGTTGCGAAACGCTGGATGCGCAGCATCTAGCACGGCAATTCCGAGCGGCTCCAGGAGCGCACGCAGAAGTTGCACATACGCAGCGCCGATAGTGCGGTGTGGCACGTAGGCCGCTTCGACGACGTCCAGCACCGACGAGTGCGCGACAGACCCCGATGCGGCACGCAGTCGGTCGATACACATCGCCACATCGCCCAGCGCCACGTCCGCCATCGCAATACCATCGGTTGCCGGGCCAGTGAGCGTCAGCGTTTCGAGTCCGCGTGCCGTCACGACATACGTAACTGCGGCTTCCATCCAATCTGCATCGTCACTGGCGGCCCAGAAGATCGGTGCGACCGGCATCCCCACAGTCGCCTCCAGTTCATCGGCCATGGCAAGTGCGCCGAGCGCCTTGCTCCACGTGTACGCCGGTCCGCCAAACAGTCCCGGTTGCTGACCGGTCGTGACAACTACGCCCGTCGACGCTGCGCGTCCGAGACGTTCTGCAGCACGCCCAGTGGCGGCGATCGCCGGCGCGAGTGCAGTCAACCAGTCCGTTGTGCGATGCGCGTCATGAACAACTTTCGCGCGCGCGCGCCAACCGGCAGCATCCGTCGGTCGCGCTGTCATCCAGTCGCGACCGATGCGCCCCTCCTGCAGGGCACGCGAAAACGCGCTGCCGCCGAGTGGCACCGTACGCACGATCACATCAGTGTCGGCGAGAGTCGTTTCGTTTGCGTCGATCACGTGGGCGTCATTTGTGATACGGTTCACCCCGCGCGATCGTGCCCGCGCGGTAGAGCTGTTCGGCCAACACGAGCCGCGCCAATTCATGCGGCAGCGTCCATGGCGCGAGCGACAATTTGCGTGCGGCGCGGTGACGCACGGCTTCGCCAAGTCCGTGCGCGCCGCCAATCACGAACGCAACACTTTGCGCCATGTCGCGCTGCGCGATGATCCAAGCGGCGAATGTGCCGGAGTCCATCATTTCGCCACCAGGGTCACACGCCACCACACGCGCATCCGCGGGAAGCCGTTCCACCAACCGTTCGGCCTCGCGCTCACGCACGAGCGCCGGCGACGTGCTACGCCCCGATTCTTCCTTCACTTCCACAACGTCGAGTGGCCAATAGCGCGCCGCTCGACTTTCGTAGTCACGAATGGCGTCGGCAAGTCCTGCATGACGGGGCTTGCCGACGGCAAACATCGATACGCGCACGAGGTGGTGTGGGTCAGGCGTAAATTCCACGCAGCCGATGCACGGTGGCGACCCGACTGATCGACACCATGTACGCCGCGGTGCGCATGTTTACCTTGTGCTGTTTGGAAAGTTGCAGCACGTCCTGGAAGCTGCGGGTCATGATGCCACCCAGTCGCTGATTCACATCCGATTCCGACCAGAAGTAGCCCATGCGATCCTGCACCCATTCAAAATACGAGACGGTCACGCCGCCCGCATTGGCCAAAATATCCGGAATGACAAAGACGCCTTTCTCGTCGAGAATCGGATCGGCCGCGGCGGTCGTCGGGCCGTTGGCGCCTTCACAGATCACCTTGGCGCGAATCTTCGGCGCATTCTTGGTGGTGATGACGTTTTCGAGTGCGGCCGGAACAAGTACGTCGACATCGAGCGTCAACAGCTCCTCAGGCTCCATCGCGTCACCCCCATCAAACCCTTCCAGCGTGCGATGCTTGTCGACGTAGGCGATCGCGGCATCGATATCGATTCCTTTCGCATTATGGTACGCGCCCCACCGATCGCTGATCGCCACGACCTTGCACCCTTCGCGCGCCATCAACTTTGCGGCGATCGAACCAACGTTTCCAAAGCCCTGCACGGCCATGGTCGTGCCCTGCATTTTCAAGCCAAGGTGTTCGAGCGCTTCGCGTGTGACGAGCATGCAACCGCGCCCCGTGGCTTCTTTGCGGCCAAGCGATCCACCCATTTCAACGGGCTTGCCGGTCACGACGGCGTTCTCCGTCCGCCCGACATGCATCGAATACGTGTCCATCACCCAAGCCATGACACGTTCGTTCGTATTCACATCCGGCGCAGGGACGTCGGTATCGGGACCAAGCAGCGAGATGATGCCCTTCGTGTAGCGACGCGTGACGCGCTCGAGTTCTCCAACGCTCATGCTCATCGGATCGCACACCACTCCGCCCTTTGCACCGCCAAAAGGTAAATTCACCACGGCGCACTTCCACGTCATCCACGCGGCCAACGCCTTTACCTCTTCGAGCGTCACCTTCATATCGAAACGGATGCCGCCTTTTGCCGGACCGCGCGACGTGTTGTACAAGACGCGATACCCGGTGAACACCTCGACTTCACCGTTGTCGAGTTGCACCGGGACTGAAACGATCAACTGCTTTTCAGGATTGCGCAGGATCTTGTAGATCCCGGGTTCAAGGTCAAGGAGTTCCGCCGCGCGATCGAAGCGCGACATCATGCCCTCAAACGGATTGTCTTCGTTGAGAAAGCGGTCCTTGTCTGGTCGGACTATACTGTCCGTGGGGACGCGAAGATTGATGGACATGGAGGCAGGTTGAGGCCGGGCTCAGCCGGCGGTGGGAGCAGTGCCCGCGCGCGCCGCCAGCACCCGCGCAAACGCGCGGTCCAACGCCTCGGCGCCTCGTTCAACAACCACTGTCTGGGAAACATACCAAAGAGGCGGCGCTTCGCGAGGCCACAGCGGCGCCAGTTTCACCGCGTCTTTCAGTGTGCAGACCACGCCATCGGAGGCTTCCGCCAACGTCGCAACCGCGACCGCATCACGCCCGGAAAACCGATGATGATCGGGGTAGCGCACCCTTTTGTGAAGCGTCGCGCCGAGCGCCAGAAGCTGCTGTTCAAACGCGCCTGGATTTCCAATCGCCGATACCACACACACGCGGCGCCCGCGAAGCCATGACGGAGGATGGGTGAGCGACGCGGGTACTCTGAGCTTATGCGTCGCTGGGTCATCACCTGGCAACGTGACGGCAAGTTGCAACGTCCCAGGTTCCAGACGAATGACCGCGATGGGAACATCCGGTGCCACTGCCGCAATCGCCTGCGACAGCGCAGCAATCGATTCACGCGATGCCGCTTTCACCGTAATCACAGCGGCATGCGCGCGCCGAATCGCGTCAAGTGGTTCACGAAACGGACCGGCCGGCAACAGACGCGTATCGCCGCGCCAACCATCGGCACTCACCAGCACGATATCCGCCGCGCGCGTGACACGTCGGTGCTGGAAGGCGTCATCAAGCACCGCGCAATCCGCGCCACGGACCCGCGCGGTGATTAAACCGTCGCGCCGATCCGCAGCGACAATTACGGGCACACCGGGATTCAGCTGGGCATGCACTCGCCACTCATCATCGCCATATCCCCGCATCACGATTGCCGGACGCGCCCCCCTGGCCGTCAACTGCCGCACGCACCACGCCGAAATCGGGGTCTTGCCCGTTCCACCGACCGTGAGATTACCCACAGACAGCGCCGCGAGAGCGGGTTTGCGTTGCTCTGCCAGATCGTAGCCACGGTTTCGACGCGCGACGACGGCACCAAACAACCATGATGCGGGCGTTAATAGTCCGCGCGCCGCACGAGCAACCACACTCTCACTCGCCCACATGGATTCCACGATCGACGCCGCACGACCTCTCACCGTCATCACGCGCTCAGCTGCGCAACGGTGATAGCGGTTCGCTCCACCGGCCTTCCGCGAGCGTGCGCGCGCGTGCCAACTCGGCCCGCATCCGGTCAGCGAAGTCTTCGGTCTGCTGCGCAACGACCCGCGCGCTTTCCGCTTTGATCTGCACTGGCGTTCCATAGACGATCGTCACGCGCGAGAACGGTTTCGGGATTTCAAAACCATCCCAGGACTTCAGTTGCCACTTCCGATCAACGTGCGCGACGATGGGAACCAGCGTCGCACCAGCGCGGAATGCAAGCAACAGTGCGCCCGGCGCAAACGAATGACGCGGACCACGGGGACCGTCGGGCGTGATGGCGATATCGGTGCCGGCCTTGAGCATTTGCACCGCCTCGAGCAGCACCCGCGCGCCACCGCGCGACGTCGACCCACGAAGCGCCGAAAACCCCAAATGACCGACGATGCGGGCAATGATTTCGCCATCGCGATGCTCGCTGATCATTACCGCAGTTGGCTGCCGATGCGCCCACACCACCGGCAGCATCTGACCATGCCACAGGGTCAACACGACACGCGGGTCTGTAGCACTACGATCAAGAAGCTGTTGGCGTCCGTACACGCGTACGCGCCATGATGCGCCAAGCGATCGGAGTAGCCACGTGCCGAGGCGAATTGCAATGCGCGTGCGCAGATCGAGCGAGTCGTTCGTCGGCGGGGGAATCGAAGCGTTGCGCGACGGCACGCTGCGCTCGCGCTGGTCGATCATTCCAGAAGATCCAATGCCATCGTTGCGACGCGCTCAGCGGCGCCCGGCGTTCCGAGTGATCCTCGTACTTCCGCGAGACCCTGTTCCGCCGCCGCGCGTGCTGAGCTGCCAATGGTCAACAGTGGCACCAGCGCATCGGCAACGACAGTGGGTTGAAACGCATCCTGCACGAATTCGCGCGACACTTCGCGCTGAGCCACAACATTCACCAACCCGATGTGCGGGATCTTCACGACGCGACGGGCAATGCGATACGTGATCGGGCTCGTGCGATAGCCGATTACATGCGGAAGTCCGGCCACCGCAGCCTCGAGTGTTGTCGTTCCGCTCTTGAGCAGCCCAGCGGTCGCCGCGCGTAAAACGTCGAACGAGCTTCCATGCACGAGGGGAAATGGACAATCGCTCGCATCAATGCGCACCGTCGGCGCAACACTGACGATGACTTGCAAACCGGGTTTGCGGCGCACCAACTCCTGCGCGGTCGCAACGAACGGAACCAGATGTCGGGTGAGTTCAGCGCGTCGACTTCCGGGAAACACCGCCAGCACCTCTCCGTCATTCGACAAACCGAGTCGTTTGCGAGCCACAGCCTGCGACGGAAGATTGGTCGCGCGATCAAGCAGTGGATGGCCCACGAAGGACGCATCGATCCCGTGCGCCTGCAACAGCGCTTCTTCAAACGGGAGAATCGACGCTGCCTTGGTCACGAGTCGCGCCAATTTCGGCAGTCGATCCGCCCCCCACGCCCAGACCTGCGGTGTGATGTAGTAGAGCACCGGAACGCCGGCCGCGTGAGCGACCTCCGCAACTTTGAGATTGAAGCCGGGATAATCCAGCAAAACAACGAGTCCAACGTTGCCCGCCTCGATGCGCTTCCGCAACATGCGCAACAGCTGCCAATGCTTGGGCACATGCGCAAGGACTTCAACAAAACCCATGACGGCAAGACGTTCGACGTCTTCCAGAATCGTGACGCCCGCCGTGCGCATGTAGCCACCGCCAATTCCCGCCATCGCGATGTCGGGACGACGTCGCGCAATCTCCTCGGCCACTTTTCCCGCGTGCAGATCGCCGGATGCTTCTCCGACGACGAAAAGAATTTCACGCACCGAGGCGACCGCTTTCCGACATCAGGGAGCGCGCCTGCTCGATCGCCGTCACGATGCGCAGTGCGGCCTCGAGCGCCTCCCGCCCTTCTTCACCGGTCACCGCCACGGGATTACGCCCTGCGATCGCGCCGAGAAACTGCGTGAGCTCCAACGCGAGAGGTTCGCCTTCGGGCGCGTCGAGTGGCACGAGTTCCACGAAATCCGCCAGTGCGCGTGGGGCCTGCGCCAACTGCAGCGGATCGAAGTCGCCGCGCAGGCGAAAGAACTCGCCAGTGCCCGCCGCGAGATCAAGCGACAGATATCCGCTGCGTTGGAAGATGCGCAACTTGCGCAAACGTTCCCGCGAAACACGACTGGCCGTGATGTTGGCTACCGCGCCATTGGCAAAGGTCAACCGTGCATTGGCGATATCGATCTGCGGCGTGAGCACTGGCATGCCCATCGCCTGCACGTCCGCGACACGCCGGCCCACGAGCGTGTGTACGAGATCGAGATCGTGAATCATCAAGTCGAGCACGACAGCCACGTCAGAACCGCGCGGGTTGAACGGCGCTAGACGATCGCTTTCGATGAAGCGCGGCTCGTCGACGTAGGGCATCGCGGCGCGCACGGCACGATTGAATCGTTCGACGTGCCCAACCTGCAACACCGTCCCTGCACGTTTCGACAGCGCCAGCAACGCATCGGCTTCGTCCAGCGTCACCGTGAACGGCTTTTCGACGAAAATATGCTTCCCGCGAAGCAACGCCTTCGTCGCCACGTCATGATGCGATGTGGTTGGCACAACGATCGATACCGCATCGACCTCGTCCAGCAACTCGTCGAGCGTCGCGAACGCGCGCACACCGTGCGACGTAGCCACCTCACGCGCACGAGCCGGATTGTCGTCCACGAATCCCGCGAACCGATCGCCCGCGAGATTACGCAGAATGCGCACATGATGTACGCCAAGTCCACCGGCACCAACGACACCGACTCGCGGCGAACCCTGGCGCGAAAAAGATTGCATCTGCGGACGCGCGCTCAAAATCCGACTCCGCGCTGACTCGTTTCGATGAACGAAAGAAACTGATCCACCTCGGGCAGTTGCTCCACTTCGATACGCGCGCGTTCAACACCTTGCGACAAATTCAAGTCGGAACGAAAACAGAGGCGATACGCGCGCTTCAATTCGAGCAGCGTGTCCTCGTCAAACCCGCTCCGACGGAGTCCCACCGAGTTCAATCCAAACAGCTTGAGCGGATTGCCGACGGCGCGCACAAACGGCGGCACATCCTGCGGCACGCGAGACATTCCACCGATGAATGCATGACGTCCGATGCGCGAGAATTGATGCACAGCGCACAGTCCCGAGATCGTCACCTTGTCTTCGATCGTCACGTGGCCGGCGAGCTGCGTGCCGTTTGAAATGATGATGTTGTCGCCCAGATGACAGTCGTGTGCGAGATGGACGTAGCTCATGAGAAAGCAGCCCCGTCCGACACGGGTCGTTAGCGAATGTGAGGTACCACGATTGATCGTCGAGTACTCACGAACCGACGAATCGTCGCCGATATCCACCCATGTCTCTTCACCACGATACTTGAGGTCTTGCGGATCTCCGCCGAGCACCGCACCAATCCCGATGCTCACCCGCTCACCAAGACGCACGTTCTGCTCGAGCGACGCACGCGCCGCGATCGTCGTTCCGTCGCCCAGCGTGCAACGTGGCCCAATGATCGCCCACGGGCCGATCTCGACATCATGACCGATTACGGCCGACGCATCGACGAGCGCAGTGGGATGAATGCGAGCGGTCATCGATCTCGAACGATGGCCGCCATTTCGGCTTCCGCCGCAACCTGGCCGTCAACACTCGCCACCCCACGCATGCGACAGGTCGTACCGCGCAGCTGGGTGACTTCCAGTTCCAGTCGCAACTGATCGCCCGGTCGAACCGGCCGGCGGAACTTGATGTTGTCGAGCGACATGAAATACACGACCTTGCTTGATGGATCAGCAATCGTGCGCATCAGCAGCATGCCGCCAACCTGCGCCATCGATTCGATGATCAACACACCCGGCATGATCGGATGTCCAGGGAAGTGTCCCTGAAAAAACGGCTCGTTGATCGTGACGTTCTTGAGCCCCACAATCCGCTTCCCTTCTTCGATCTCGAGAATGCGATCGACGAGCAGGAACGGATAACGATGAGGCAACACCTGCATGATGTCTTCGATGGTATACACAGACGACTCCCGGACGGCGTGTTGCACAAGCGCACGAACCAGAGCAACCGTGCCCCGGTGACTTGGCTTGACCGCAATGATGTGCGCGCGAATTCGCGCCCCAGCCAACACCAGATCGCCAATACAATCCAGTGCTTTATGTCGCACAAACTCGTCGGGCCACCGCAACGTATTCTCCACCACGCCGGTATCGTCGAGTACGACCGCGTTCGACGTCGACGCACCCTGAATCAACCCCTTCGCGCGCAGCCCTTCGACTTCGTGCACAAATCCGAACGTGCGCGCCGCTGCCAACTCCTTGCCAAAAGCTTCAGCCGAAACAGTGTACTGCCCCACCTGTCGTCCGATCAACGGATGCGGAAACTCGATTGAAACGTCAAGCGACAACCGATTGCACGGATGCGCTTCGTACACCGAGTCACCATCCTCGACGCGAATGGACTTGCGAAGCACCAACCAGTCCGGCCGCCCACCATTCGGCACCAGCCCCGCGCCCAGCAACGCGGTCAGAAACGGCTCCGCGCTGCCGTCCATCACGGGTGGCTCTGGTGCATCCATGACGATCTCCAGATCATCGATCTGGAGCGCCCCCACGGCCGCCAGCACGTGCTCCACCGTGTGCAATGCGTCCTCGCCCACACCAATCTGCGTCCGACGCTCCGCACTCACCGCTCCTTCGACACGCGCGGGAATGAGCGCACTGTCCGGACGGTCACTCCGACGGAACTGGATCCCGAACCCAGTAGCCGCCGGCCGGAAGACCAGCCGACAGACCCGGCCAAGGTGAAGGCCAACGCCTTCGATCACCGCCTCCGCCCCAATCGTCCGACGCTCGCCTGAAAGAGGCGCCCGCCCGCCTGTGGTAGCGGCACTCGGCTTCATGGCACTCACGGCTGCCCCGTACGGGTCAGCAAACGCTCGAGAGGTTTGATGATGTCAGCGAGACGGGCCAACGCAGCCCACGACCGCAGCTGCTCGCGGTGGGGACGGGCCGGAAAACCGGAGTACGTCTGCTTGGCAGGCACATCGCTGATCACACCTGCTCTCGCAGCAATTGACGCGCCGTCGCCGATGATGGAATGATTGCCGGCCCCCGACTGGCCACCAAACTGAACTCCATCACCAATGCGCGACGAGCCGGCGATGCCGACGCCCATCGCCATGAAGCATCCCTTGCCCACGCGAACGTTGTGCGCAACGTGAACCAGGCTATCGAGCTTGGTGAACGCACCAATGATCGTATCGTCGATGCTGCCGCGGTCGATACAACTATTTGCCCCCACTTCGACATCACTCTCAAGCACGCACCGCCCCACGTGCGGGACGCGCACGGGACCAGTGGGGCCCGGTCGAAATCCAAAACCATCGCGCCCCACTCGCGCTCCGGAGTGCAGAATGACGCGGTCGCCCAGCTCGACATGCGGATACACAGTCGCGCTCGCGTACAGCCGCACGTCCGAACCCATCGTCGTGCCATCGCCAACGACCACATGCGCGCCAATCCATCCACGATCGCCGATCACGACCTCTTCTCCGATGACGGCGTACGCTTCGATCGTGACGTCCGTACCAAGACGCGCGGACTCGGCAATCATCGCCGTCGGATGGATTCCGGTCGGTCGACGCTCACCCTTATGAAAGTGCCGAAGCAGCAACTGCATCGACTCCGTTGGATTCGCGACGACAACGCGTGCCCCCGGTGTACCGGGGGTGTCGATCAGTTCAGGCGAGACCAGAACAACGCCGGCGCGCGTGCTTGCATACCAATTCGTATAACGCGCATGCGCCAGCAGACTCACTTCATCTGGGCCAGCTCGATCAAGCGGCGCAATTCCACGCACGACGATGTTACCATCGCCAATCAGTTTGCCATTGACTCGCTCCGCAATGGCAGCGGCGGTGATGAGCTTGTGCTCATCACCGCCGTCTTCGCGCGGCCGATCCAGCCCGACGCTCACTGCGTCGGCGGCTTCTTGGTCGTGACACCGGCTGGGGCGGTCGCCGGTCCAACCGCTGGCTTCGCTGCCGCCTTCGGGGCCATCTTCGGCGCCGATAGCTTCAACTTCGATACGACACGATCGGTGATGTCGAGATTCTTGTCCGCAGAGACAATAAAAGATCCGGCAGACACATCAAAGATGAACGAGTAACCCCCCTCGGTCCGCAGTTCGTCGAGCACCTTGCGGACGTTCTCGAGGATTGGCTGCATCAACTCGCCTTCACGCTGCTGCGCCTGCTCGTTGAGTTTCTGCACTCGCTCCTGATAATCGGCCTGCTTCTCGTTCATCACCTTGAGCTTGGCTTCCTTGGCGGTCGGCGAAAGCGCGGGCTCTTCCTTCTTGAACCCTTCCTGAAGCAGGTTGAGCGAATCGCCCAGCTTCGCGACTTGAGCGCGGAAGCCTTCCATGTCCTTTTGAAACTGCAATTCTGCTTCGGCTCTGCCCGGTGCCGTCTGCATTATTGCCTGAGAGTTGATAAACGCGAACTTCTGCGCCGCTTGAGCCGAGGCCAACGCAGGAGCACCAAGGAGCAGCGCACAGGCGCCGACGAAAGTGGATAGACGCATCATAAATCCTCTAAAAGAGCTGACCGAGACGGAAATGGAACTGCCACTTCGGGTCAGGTCGCGCGCGAAGTGTGACTGCATCGACCGTGATCCGGTCGAACCCGTACGCCATATCCAGCCCGAGGGGGCCAAGCGGCGTCACGGTAGATACTCCAACTCCGGCGGAACGGAAGAGCCGGGTTGGATTTATCTGACGAGCCGACGCATAGTTGTTGCCAGCGTCGGTAAACACGTTCAAATAAAACATCTGGTTGAGTCGCAATCCCAACTCACCCGTGATCGTCATGAAAGCGTTGCCAAAGGAGTTTGGATCAGACCTGTATTGGTCGGTGGTCGGATTGAACCCACGCGGGGTGATGGAGAACTCCGGATAGCCGCGGACGGCCTGGCCAAACATCACGCCACCAACCGCAAACTGCTGCTGGAAGAAAAACGGCCCCGAGTTTCCGAACAAGGCGCCGGCACGCGCGGTCAAACCCATCACCAATTTGATCGGCTGCGACCCCGGATTGGACCCACCGATCTGGGCAAGCGGGGCAAAGGCGCGCATTTCACCAGTCACACGCTGGAAATTCACCGTGCCGCCCAACGGGCCGCCGCTGAAGTCGGTAGTGATCGACCGAAGGGACCCTGCCGTCGCAAACGGCAGATCGACCCGCGTGTCGTAAGTGTACTCGAGTCCGATATTCGATCTCAGACAATTCCTGGAGCAGGTGCTGTTGGC
>JAYUWD010000202.1:0-5492 GCA_043753735.1 Gemmatimonadaceae bacterium | reverse complement strand
CCAGACCATTACCACGCTGCACGACCCGACGCCGGCCAACCTTGGCCAGGGCAGCACCCCGATCGGTCTGCAGTTGGCGCCCGACGGTACACGTCTCTTTGTCAGCGAAGGTGACAACAACGCAGTCGCTCTGTTCGCCCTCAGTGCGTCGACCGCAGGTGCAGGCAATGCGAGCCGCGATTCACTCCTCGGTCGCGTACCGGTGGGTTGGTATCCTTCAGCGATGGCAATCCTGACGGATACGCTGTACGTCATCAATGCGAAAGGACGCGGCAGCGCACCCAACCCGCGTCTTCCGCAGCCCGGTGTGACCGATGCGGCGGCGCGCAATGCCAACTACACATTGGCCCAACTCGATGGCACGATGACCCGTTTGCCACTTTCGGCGTTTGATGCATCATCGCTGACCGCGCTGAACGCGCGCGTCATGCGGACCAACAACTGGGATGCCGTTTCGGCGCGCGACGGATTGCCGCCGATCACACACGTCATCTATGTCATCAAGGAGAATCGCACGTACGACCAGGTACTCGGCGATCTGCCGCAAGCCGATGGTGATCCATCGCTGCTGTTCTTTCCGCGTGACGTGTCCCCGAATCACCATGCGCTCGCCGAGCGCTTTGGAATCTTCGACCGTTTTTTTGTAAATGCCGAAGTGAGCGCGGATGGGCACAACTGGAGCATGGCAGCCTACACCACCGACTACACGCAAAAAACGGTTCCCTCGAACTATTCGTCGCGTGGTCGGTCGTTCGATTACGAGGGCACGAATCGGGGACGCGTGCCGATGGACGATGGGGATGACGATGTCGCGGAGCCGGTGAACGGCTACCTCTGGGATCTCGCACAGCGAAAAGGGATCACCTTTCGAAATTTTGGAGAGTTCGTGCGCCCTGAAGGCGACCAGCGCGGAGCCGCGCCGCCCGCATACCGCGGCGTGAAGCCGTTCCTGCGCGCCAACACGATCAGCGACTTCCCTGGATTCAATATGGATATCCTCGATCAGCGTCGAGCCGATATCTGGATCCGCGAGCTGAACGCCTACAAGCAGAGCGGCGCAATGCCGCAGCTGCAAATCGTGCGCCTTCCCAACGATCACACCTCCGGTGCGGCCGCCAACAAGCCAACGCCGCGCGCAGCCATGGCCGACAACGACCTTGCACTCGGTCGCATGATCGAGGCACTTTCGCAATCGAAGTTCTGGGAGAGCACGGCGGTGTTTGTGCTCGAAGACGATGCCCAGAATGGTCCCGATCACGTCGACTCGCACCGATCGGTGCTACTCGTCATTTCGCCGTGGACGCGTGCCGGGGTGCATCATCGCTTCGTGAACACGACCGACGCGATCGCCACCATGGAAGCGCTGCTCGGGCTCGATGCATTGTCACCGTACGACCATTATGGGCGTGTGTTGCGTGACATCTGGCGCACCACGCCGGACATTCGTCCGTACAAGCCGCACGTTCCCCGCGTGTCGCTTTCCGAACGCAATCCATCTCGAGGCACGGGTGCAAACGAGTCCCGTAGACTCGACCTCCGTTACGAAGATTCGGCAGACGACGACGCCTTCAACCGCATTCTCTGGGCGACGATCAAGGGACCATCGGTTCCGTATCCTGGACCGACACGCATGCCGATGGCGGAGTTGCTCCGGAGCAGGTGACGTGGCTTGGTGACTTACTTGAATCGGATGCCGTTTGGCGCGACGGCACCCTTGGTCGGCACGAACGGCTTCGCCGCCGGTTTGCCGACGACAGGACGATTGCTCGGCGTGTTCAATGGTTTGTTGCTGCTGTTGGTCGGCCGCGCTGTGTTCGGTGTACCCGCTGACTGACCGCGCTCGACACGCGGCATACGCTCGCTTGCTGCATTCGACGCGTCCGCAGCCTTGGGCTCTTTCTTCATCGTCAACGCAATGCGACCACGGGCCAGATCAACACTCTGCACCGTCACCTGCACCTTCTGCCCGACTTTCACGACATCGTTCGGATCCTTCACATACCGATCGGCGATCTGACTCACATGCACGAGTCCATCCTGATGTACGCCCACATCAACGAATGCACCGAAGGCGACGATGTTGGTGACGACACCTTCGAGCACCATCCCGGGCAACAGATCGGACGGCTTGTTCAGATCTTCACGAAATGCCGGAGGCTCGAATGCCGAACGCGGATCGCGCCCCGGCTTTTTCAGTTCGGCGACGATGTCCCGCAACGTCGGCATGCCGACGTCGGCGCTGACATACTGCGCGAGTTCGATCGTGTCGACGAGTGCTTCGTTGCCCACGAGTGCTGCTACGCCAACGCCGGAATCTTTTGCCATGCGCTCGACCAGCGCGTACCGCTCCGGGTGCACCGCGCTTGCATCGAGAGGATGAACGCCACCGCGCACACGCAAAAACCCGGCGGCCTGCTCAAAGGCCTTCGCGCCAAGACGCGGCACGTCTTTCAGGTCAGCGCGTGACACGAGCCGACCCCGTTGGTCGCGCAACGTCACGATGCTCTGCGCGAGTCCTGGTCCAATGCCCGCGACGTATGCGAGCAACGCGGCCGATGCGGTGTTCACTTCAACGCCGACGCGGTTCACGCAGCTCTCGACGATGTCATCGAGACGCTGCTTGAGCTTGGTCTGATGCACATCATGCTGATACTGACCGACACCAATCGACTTGGGATCGATCTTCACCAACTCGGCGAGCGGATCCTGCAGTCGGCGCGCGATCGATACGGCGCCGCGAATGCTGACATCGAGATCGGGGAATTCAGCGCGCGCCAGGTCCGACGCCGAATACACCGATGCACCTGCTTCATTCACCACCACGACTTGTGGACGCGTACCATCGGGCGTTGGGTCGAGTTCACGCAGTGCCGCCTTGACCAACGTTTCCGTCTCCCGACTCGCCGTGCCGTTGCCGATCGCAATCAGTTCAGGGTTGAAGCGTGCGACGATCGTACGAATTGCACCGGCAAATCGATCTTCCTGGTGCAGGTACAGCGTGTCGGTGTGCTGCAGCGCACCCGTGGCGCCAACCAGCGCGACCTTCACCCCACTTCGAAATCCGGGGTCGAGACCAAGCACACGCTTCTCCCCCGCAGGTGACGACAGCAGCAGCTGTTCGAGATTGCGACCAAAGATCGTGATCGCTTCATCATCTGCACGGGTCTTGAGTTCAACACGAAGCTCCACCTCGATCGCTGGCGCGAGCAGACGTCTGTAGCAATCGGTGGCAACGAGCGTGAGCTGTTCGGTGGCCTTGCGACCGCCAATCACCTCGCGCGCCAACTTGCCGTTGATCTCATCAAGCGGCGCTTCGACACGCCACAGCAGTTCGCCTTCAGTTTCTCCGCGACGGATCGCGAGCATGCGATGGCTGGGAATAGTGCCCAGCGATTCGTTGAAATCGAAGTAGTCCTTGAACTTTGAGTCGTCGCTGGCCTTGTCGGTGATCACACTGCTCTTGACGGTTCCTTTTGCGCGAGTGACTTCGCGCACCCAGCCGCGCACGACAGCGTCTTCGGAAACCTGCTCGGAGAGGATGTCGCGCGCACCTTGCAACGCTGCATCGACAGTCGGCACTTCCGACGGCTTGCCTTCCACTTCAGGCAGCACAAACGTTTCAGCCATCGCCCGCACTACCGCATCATCGATCGCGCCAATCCAGAGCGCTTCCGCCAACGGCCCAAGGCCGCGCTCGCGGGCAATCATTGCACGTGTGCGGCGCTTGGGCTTGTACGGAAGATAAAGATCTTCGAGTGCCTGCTTGGTGTCCGCAGCGAGCAGTTGTGCGCGGAGCACGTCATCGAGCTTTCCCTGCTCGTCGACGCTCTTGATGATCGCAGCGCGACGTTCTTCCATCTCGTGCAGATACTGGGCGCGCTCGCGCACATCGCGCAACTGCACTTCGTCGAGTCCGCCGGTCGCTTCCTTGCGATAGCGTGCCACGAACGGGAGGGTGGCGCCCTCGGCAAAGAGCGCGAGCGTGCTGCGCACCTGTTGCGGTGCGAGCGAGAGTTCAGTCGCGACGCGCGCGACTATTTCGGGAGCAATCGTATCGGTCATGTGGCGGAGAAGCTATGCGCATCACTTCTCGAATTCCACGGCTTGCAAATTCCGGAAACGGCACTTGGTGTGCGCTGATCGCGTGAATACCTCCCAACCGCGCTAGTGCAGTGTCGCCGAAATCCATCGCCATTCTTTTGCAACGCCACGTCGGCGACACTACACTAGTCAGTTGCAGTCTTGCCTGCTGCTCCGGCGGCGTCTGGTTTCCCCGCGTCGCTCAGCTGCTCCTCGAGCACACGGATTTCGGTGCGCTGGCTTTTGATCGCCACGCGCAGTCGTCCGTGGATGCCCATGTACTGGTTCGCAATCCACACCACCGCCAGCCAGGCGATCGCAATGCCACGCCAATCGTCGAGCAAGAGGTGAAAGCCACTTACCAGGACCGCGCCAAGGGAGACGTAGTGGCTGAAGCAGTACTCGCAGGTGAACAGGTAGAAGAACTTGCGCACCCACCATCGCGAGTCGTTCTCACTCCGTTCGGCCGCGTAGTCGTTCACCTCGCTGAACAACTCCTCGTGTGTCACCGTCCACGTCACGCACGCGACCGGAATCGCGAGCGTGAACAACCACACCAATTGCACACCGAGCGACACCTCGACCTCCACGGTTGAACGCGAGCGTTATAATGGTCGCACACTCAGCGCCACGACGCGCGCGGCAGGCGCAACGCACACTACCGCAGGAACCGTCGCGCCAGCTGCTCCAGTCGATCGTCTTTCGCCGCTTCTGCCTCGACGAGAATGGCTTCGACATACGGCTTGAGCGCCGGTTCGCCCCAATAGTACCCCGTCGCGCGCTCGGCGAGCTGTGTTTCACCCACGCGCGCGGCTTCGAGCATAGCGCGCGCCGCCACACGATCGTAGTCGGGATCGTCCCGCTTGGGGAGATCGTAGTTGCGACGCGGCATTTCCCCTTCCGCGTCGTCTCTCAAAAATGCACGGGACATCGATTTCCTGGTAAGAAGCGGCACGCCGGTCGCGCCATCGTTCGGAACGTCAGTGTTGCCGTCCACACTTATGATATCGTCAGTTGCAGCCGGCGACGGCGCTCTCCCAAAGCACGTGCCAGCCACTTTTCCCGCGCGCAAGTACTGCGGCACCGAGTGCGACGCCGTCGTCGCGCCCGAAAAGGAGACGCACCTCGGACGCACCATTCGCACGAAACGCAAGCAACGGCTCCGCGACCACAAGCTCATCTTCCTTGCCTGAGGCGCGCTCGTGCCACGCCACAGTCCACTTTTTGGAATCGTCTCCGACCACATCGACGACCATCACCAATCGTTCTTCCTTGGGATCGGCTTCCTGGTTGACACGTCGCGCCAGAGTTGCGACAACAAACGACGTATCGAGCCCGCGCGCGCGGTAGGCGCGAAGCACAACAAAAGGCAGCCCGCGAAAGGTCGTGCTGCTGTCGTCGCGCAACCCCGA
>JAYUWD010000201.1:0-5497 GCA_043753735.1 Gemmatimonadaceae bacterium | reverse complement strand
TCGCGGATACGCTGCGACGTTCACCCGACTTGCTGACACGCGGCGTCGACCGGGCGCTGCATGCGATTCTCGACGATGTGATCGACAGCTTCTTCCCGATCCTGAATCAGATCGACCAGTTCATCGATGGACTGGAAGAGCGGGTGTTCGTGAAGTTCGACGAATCGGCGCTCCGCGACCTGTTTCTGGTGAAGCGACTGGTGTTGTCGCTGCGGCGCTATCTGCAGCCGTCGCGTGAAGTCATGAACATTCTGACTAACCGGCCGAGTATCCTGCTCGCCCCCGATGTGCAGCTGTACTTTAGGGATATCTACGATCATGTGCTGCGCATCAACGATTCACTGGATACGTACCGCGATCTGTTGAGCAGCACGATGGACTCGTACCTCACGCAGGTCTCCAACCGCCTTGGATCGACCACCAAAGCGTTGTCGGTCGTGGCCACGATGTCGCTGCCGTTCGTTGTCGTCAGCGGCATGTGGGGGATGAACTTCACCAACATTCCATTCTCCAACTGGCCTCACGGATTTCTCGCGCTGCTTTTTGTGCAGTTGGCGCTCGGTTTCGCGCTGCTGGGATTTCTCCGCTGGCGTCGGCTGCTCTGATGGCGCGCGCAGCTCTGCAGTCGTTGCTCCCACGGCAATCTCTCCGCGATGTTCTGTCCTGAATGCGGCACATGGAACCGCGCGGCTGCGGCGCGTTGCACGCGCTGTGGTGCCCAGCTTCCTGAAGTTTCGGCACCGCCGCTCGATGTGCCCGACGAAGAGTTGCGCGCGCTGCGCCAAGCGACCGGCAACCGCTACACCATCGTCAAGCGACTCGGCGGTGGCGGCATGGCGCATGTATACCTCGCGCGCCATGCGGTGCTGGAACGGCCACTCGTCATCAAGGTGCTGCACCGCAACCTCGCCGACGATCCAGAAATGCGTGAGCGCTTTCGTCGCGAGGCGGAATCCGCCGCACGACTCGTGCATCCGTACATCTGTGCAATTGTGGACATGGGTGCGTCGGGGCACATCGAGTATCTTGTGATGCCGTACTATGCCGGTGGCTCGCTCGCCGATCGGCTTGGACGTCAACGCACGATTCGCCCGTCGGAAGCCGCATCGATTGGAGTGCAGGTGGCCTGTGCACTCGACTACGCGCATCGCCACGGTATCGTGCATCGCGATATCAAGCCCGACAATATTCTCTTCGACGAGGATGGGAACGTCGCGCTCACGGATTTTGGCATTGCGACGGCGCGTTTTCACGGTCGCCTGACCGCCGTGGGTCGGGCGATGGGCACGCCGCACTACATGTCGCCGGAACAGGCAATGGGTAAACTCGTCGACGGGCGGAGTGATCTTTACGCCGTTGGACTGCTGCTCTACGAGATGTTGCTCGGTCAGCCACCATTTGACGGGGAGGACTCCTATGCGGTCGGCTACAAGCACGTGCATGAAGTCCCATTGCCCCCCGAAGAAGTGGACAGCCGCATCCCGTCTGCGTTGAGTGCGATTGTGGTCAAGTGTTTGGCCAAGCAAGCTGTTGATCGCTACGATCGCGGTTTCGATCTCGCCGATGCGCTGGTCGGCGCTCTCGCAGGCAGTGGCGGTGCGAATGATCTACGCAACGCGCGTGCTGCGCGTCCCGCTGGCCTGACTCCACTCTGATATGCGCATCACTGCTCAGATCCTGACCGTCCACACGACGCATCCGTTCATCATCGCGCGCGGTGGTACGAGCGAATTTCGGGTCGTGTGGGTGCGCTTGCAGGACAATGACGGCGTGGAAGGGTGGGGAGAAGCGGCCCCAAGTCGGTTTTATGGCGAGACGGCGGAAACCGTCATGGCCGCGATCACGCAGTTTGAGCCGCTGCTCGCAGCCGCCGACAGCTGGTCGATCGACGCCATCGAAACGGAACTGATAAAATCGCTGCGATGGAACGCGTCTGCCCGGTGCGCGATCAGCTCCGCACTGCACGATCTGATGGCCAAGCGACTGGGTATTCCGCTCTACAAGCTGTGGGGGCTGAGCGGGTTGGCGACGCCGATGTCCAGCTTCACCATCGGCATTGCACCCGACGATGAAACGTTGCGCGCTCGCGTGCGTGAAGCTGCTGCATATCCGATTCTCAAAATCAAACTTGGCACGCCGCGCGACGCAGAGATCGTGCGCATCGTGCGTGAAGAAGCGCCGACCGCAACACTTCGCGTCGACGCCAACGCTGCGTGGACAACCAAGGGCGCACTCGGCATGCTCGACACGCTGACCCGGTATGGTGTCGATATGCTTGAACAACCGTTGGCGCCGCACGATATCGAAGGACTCCGCTTCGTGCGCGAGCGATCTCCGATCGCCGTGATCGCCGATGAATCCTGCATCGTGGCCACGGATATTCCGAAACTTGTTGGCGCCGTCGATGGCATCAATATCAAGCTGGCCAAATGTGGGTCACTCCGCGAAGCGCTACGCATGATTGCGGTCGCTCGGGCGCACGGTCTACGCGTGATGTGCGGCTGCATGATCGAGACCACACTCGGCATCGCACCGGCGGCGCACTTCTCGTCGCTCCTCGATGATGCCGATCTCGATGGCGCAACACTCCTCGCCGACGATCCGTTCAGTGGCCCGCGCATTCCGGCCGGCCGTGTGACGTTGAGTGAGGCGCCGGGGCTCGGCGTGCAACGGCGATAGTTGCTCGCCCGCCCGCGGAGCTGTCCATGCGGGGAAACCGTGCGGACACGTGCGGCGCGAGTGCGGCCGGTATCGACAGTCGTTGCGTCGAGGTCGCGGTCGCGGTGCCGCTTTTTCGCACGTTCGCGTACACGGTACCCGACGGCATCGCCACACCAATCCCGATCGGGTCGCGTGTGCTTGTTCCGTTTCGCAATCGCCGCGAGATCGGGATCTGTCTCGGTCAGGCGGCGCCACCCGAGGGCGTAAAGCTCAAGCCGCTGCACGCTGTGGTGGATGAGACGCCATCGCTCACCGCGCCACTCATCGAGACGGCGCGCTGGATCGCCGATTGGTACGCCGCACCGATTGGACTCGTGTTGCGCGGCATGCTGCCCGCTGCGCTCACCGTTGCCGAAACACCAAAGGCTTCTGTGAAATCGCGGCGCGTTGTGCGATTGGTGCAGGAGCTGCCATCGTTGCTGCAGCGCGAAACAACCTTTGCGCGGGCCAGGCAACAGCGTGTCGTGTATGACCTGCTCGAAGCGCAAGGCGGCCTGGCGCCCTTCGATTCGCTGTTGCAGCAGGCGTCCTGTACGGCCGGTGTCATCACCGCGATGGTCAAGCGCGGACTGGTCGAGGTGCGGAACGAGATCGTGCAGCGCGATCCGTTTGCCGATCGATTGGGTGTTGCCCCACCGACGCATCCAAGCGCAGCACAGCGCAACGCAATTGACGCCATTCTTGCAGGCAAGCCAGGCCAGACATTTCTTCTGCATGGGATTACCGGCAGTGGCAAGACACTCGTGTATATCGAAGTGTTGCGCAGCGTGCTGCAACAGCAGGGCCGTTCCGCCATCGTACTCGTGCCGGAAATTGCGCTCACTTCACAAACAGTCGACCGTTTTCGTGGCGCGTTTGGTGACAATGTCGCCGTGCTGCACTCGGGACTCAGCGACGGTGAGCGCTACGACGCATGGCAGGCGCTCCGTCGCGGCGAACGTCGTATCGCCGTCGGCGCTCGCTCGGCGCTCTTCGCACCGCTCGAAGGCGTTGGGGTGGTCATTGTCGATGAAGAACACGAGGCAAGCTACAAGCAATCCGAAACCCCACGCTATCATGCGCGTGAAGCGGCCATTGTGCGCGCGCGTGCCGAGGGCGCCGTCGTCGTCCTCGGGAGTGCGACACCGAGTCTTGAAAGTTGGGAGCGCGCAGAGCGCCGGTCATCAATCAGGCTTTCGTTGCCGGATCGTGCCGCCGGTGCGCTGTTGCCGGCTGTCGAAGTGGTCGACCTGCGCACGGTCATGCGCGACGCACTTGCAGGCCGCGCGCCGAATGCCCCATTCGATCCAACGCTCGGCGTCCTGAGTCCGGTTCTCGCTGCAGCGATTGAGGTGCGCCTCGTGCGTGGGGAACAGTCCCTGCTGCTGCTCAATCGTCGTGGGTACGCCGCATTCCTGCAGTGTCAGTCATGTGGTGATGTGCAGCTCTGTCCGCATTGCAGCATCTCGCTCACGTATCATCGCGTCCCCGAATCGCTCATTTGTCATTATTGCCAGCATCAGGAACCCGTGCCAGCGCGCTGCAAAGCGTGTGGCGAGGATGCATTGCGCCGAAAGGGGCTTGGTACGCAGCAAGTGGAACGTATCGTCGCCGAACGATTTCCGTCGGCGCGCATTGCACGTATGGATGTCGATACCACCAGCGGCAAATGGGCGCACACGGCGATTCTCGATCGTGTGGGCGCGGGCGAAGTGGACATCTTGCTCGGCACGCAAATGATCGCCAAGGGACTCGATTTCCCGAACGTGACGCTGGTCGGCGTCATCGACGCCGACACGGGTCTCAACATGCCTGATTTTCGTGCCGCAGAGCGCACGTATCAGCTTCTGAGTCAGGTCGCTGGGCGCGCGGGACGCGGGCCAAAGGGCGGGGAAGTAGTGATTCAAACACGCATGCCGAAGAGCCACGCTGTGCAGCACGCAATCACGCACAACTATCTGGGCTTCGTGCGTGAAGAACTTGGCGCCCGTCGTTTGCCCGCCTACCCGCCCTTTGTCGCGCTGGCGAACGTCATCATCAGTGGAACCGATCAGCCACAGACTGCAGCTGCTGCGATTGCCGCGGCGTTGTGGGTAAATCGGCTCGTTGACCGCGCAAAGTTGCGTGATCTCGAACTGGTTGGACCGGCGCCGTGCCCCATCGATCGCATCAAGGATCGGTGGCGCTGGCATTTCCTGCTCAAGTCGTCCAAGCCCGCGACGATGTCCCGCGTGGCGCGCTACGTCGCCGAAAAGTGCCCCGTCCCCAAGCACACAGGGTTACGTCTGGTGGTAGACCGCGATCCGGTGGCGCTGTTGTAAATTTCCGCGTCCTCTCACACCTCACTTCGCATGACGTCGCGCACACTCTCCGCAATTCCGCCGTACATATTCTGGGAACTGGATGCCCGACGCAATGCGGCGCGGGCAGCGGGTCGTACACTGATCGACCTCGGCATCGGCAGCCCCGATCAACCGATTCCCGGCGTTGTCATCGAGGAGATGCAACGCGTCGCCGCCGATCGTGGACTCAGTCGCTATCCGCACTTCAAGGGGAGCGATTCTTTCGTGGCTGCTGTGGCGAAGTACATGCACGAACGTTTCGCGGTCGCGCTCGATCCGACGCGTGAACTGATGGCGCTCGCCGGGTCAAAGGAAGGCATTGCCGAAGTGGTGTTGTCGCATTGCAACCCGGGCGACGTTGTGCTCGTCCCCGAGATCTACTACCCGGTGTACGCGCGTGCGTCGCTGCTTGCCGGAGCAACACCGGTGTTCATGCCGATCCTGAGCGACGGCAC
>JAYUWD010000200.1:0-5536 GCA_043753735.1 Gemmatimonadaceae bacterium | reverse complement strand
ATAGGCCGAGGCGACGATGCGCAGCGAGGTATCGG
Organism: Gemmatimonadaceae bacterium; assembly: GCA_043753735.1. Lineage (GTDB taxonomy): Bacteria > Gemmatimonadota > Gemmatimonadetes > Gemmatimonadales > Gemmatimonadaceae > Gemmatimonas. Next base: position 5,501 of record JAYUWD010000200.1, on the reverse strand, counting down.
CCAGCGCCCACCGTCGTACAGCCAGCGCCACATCGGCATGCTGCATCACGACCATCATACCGTTCAACATCCGGACTTTCTTCGGATAGCCCTTCGCACGGAGCAGCGAATCGAGCGCCCCGAATCCAGTCTCGGGCCGACCCTCCGCAGCGGCCAGCTGAGCTTCTGCCAGGATGAGGCGGGATCGCATGTTCGCCATCGTGATCCGCGGGACGATGACCCGCATCTCCGCGACACGACGACGCGCCGAGTCGGTACGGCCCTGTTGAGTGAAATTCTTCACGAGAAAGGTACGGGCATCCAGTTCAGAAAGATCGTCGCCGATCGAGTCGGCAACGCGCATGTACCGCGCAAGGTAGACGTTGGCCGAGTCGTATTGCGCGCCGTTGGATAGGGCATAGCCGCGCGCACGGAACGTGTACTTCGGCGACGCACTGATCGCGCGTGCTGCGCCGGCGAGGGACACGGCGCGTTGCGTGGCTTCTAGTTCGGCGAGGTTATTGCCGAGAATATCCTGCAGTATTGCTTCCTGCTCGAGGGAGACGCGAAGCATCGTACGGCGGGTTCGGCCCTGACGCACCAGTGTAGCCGTGATCTCGGTGCGAGTGGCCAGTGCCGCAGCGTCGTTTCCGAGATGTGATTGCGATTGGGTCAACGCTTCGAGCGCGAGCAGGTAGAGCTGCGTGTTCTGCATGCCAGCGGCACGCAGCAGGGTGGCAGCGGCGTGGGCGAATGTTTCCGCCTTGGTGCTCTGGTGTTCGACCGCGAGCGCAAACACCGCGCGAGCAATGAGACACTGTCCGGAGGCACGCGGCGACGGCACCGTGATGCGATCCAGCTGCTCGTCCGCATCGTGTAGCCGCGACGTGGCCGTGGCTGAATCCGCGCCATTGAGGGCACCCAGCGCAATTCGGCAGGAAACAATCGCCCGAAGCTCCGGATCGGCGATTCGCCGTGCAATGGAGTCGGCGCCGAGTATCAGCGTCGCTGCGGCGTCGGACACGCCCGCTCGTCCGTAATGGTTTGCCAATTCCGCCATGAGACGGCCGCGCAGGCGACGATCCGTTTGTGTCTGGGCCAGCACCGCCTCGCGTGCGCGCTCCAGCAAGCCCAGCAAAGAGACCGGTGCGGCATCCGGGCCGTAGTCCGTCAGCACCGCCGTGAGGAACTCGTTCGTCGCCTGGGCATAGCGCGCCTCAAACGCCGCCGCATCACGCTGCCGCTGGGTCTCGAACATCTGTCGCGTGGTCACCACGGATGCGCCGATCAGCGTGACGAAGACCGTCTCCAACGGTCTGCTTGAGTAGCAGCGTGCGACGTGTGAAAGGCGCATCGGAGGCGTACTGCACGACGCCGCCGAGGTTGTTCGCCGACGAAGTACCAAGCGCGCCGCTTCCCTGCGCGACACTGGCTCCCGCGAGGTTCTCCGCATCGACCGCGCGTCCGATGCCGAGGCCGTTGAAATTGTCGTAGCTCATGTCGCCGAGCGGCAGGCCATCAAACGTCTGTCCAATCTGTTGCGTCTGAAAGCCGCGCATCGTAACGCGATTGGACCACTCGTACTGCCCCCACGGATCCGAGCTGTTGAAGTTGACGCCGGGCAGTCCGCGAAGCGCAGAGGGCCGCACTGGCGACCGAAAGAATGAGATGGCGCATAAAAGTCAATGTTCCGAAGGTTCAGGTGATCAGCAGAGTGAATGCTGCGGATCGGTCCTCAACTGTCGGGACAACCGGTCACAAATGCGCACAGCGGCCAACACAAATCGGTAAAGAAGTGTGTCTATTTGGCAACGATGCGGCGTGAGGCACATCAACGCGTGTCTTGACTACTTCGGCAGTGGCTTGCGGCTCACGTGAAGCTAGGGATTAAGTGGTGGCCGGTGAATGGACTATCAGTGCGTAATGACAAAGAACCAGGCGGCGGTGACTGGGCCGCGTGCGGGGCCGCGTCCTGATTCTGGTATGGGGGCGCCCGCCGCAGGGGGACCATACTCAAGCGCCAACGCATAAGCGGTGTGCGTGACGGGATCGACCGTGATGGTCTTGGCACCAGCCATCGTGCTAACGGTGGCAATTGTCGTGTACTTGTCCGGTCCATCCTGCCTCACGACGGTCACATTCCCATCGCGACCCGCGGGTATGTAGATGAGTTTCTGCGTGTCATCGTAGCCGAGTGCGTCGACACCGTCCCCGTTCTTGATATGCGCGACGACTTTACCTGTTTTTGCATTGACAACCACCGACATCTTGCCACAGCCGGAAAAGATGCGCATCGACGGCCGATCAAGCGCGATGCCCGTGGGTCCATCACACGGTGCAACCGGCCACGACGACAGCACCTTCATTGTCTTCGCGTCGAGCACCTGGATGGTGTTCTTTGATTCGTTGTTGACGTACAGCTTGCCCTTACCGTCGCTCGCGGCGCCTTCGGGGGCGTTGTCTTCGAGTGTAGCGGTGGCCACGAGAGCACCCGACACCGGGTCAAGTGAAATTGCCGTGCCGGGCTTGCTGTGATTGGTGAGGATAATCTTGTCCGACGCATCGTCGTACATGATGCCATCGAGTCCACCGACCTTCACCGACACTTTCTTGATCGCAGCAAGCGATTTGAGATCGAACACCGTCACCGACGAATCGCCGCCATTGGTGGTAAAACCGTGTCCAGCTTTTGGCGCGATCGCGACACCATGGACGCGCGGGGTATTGGGAATGTCGCCAATCACTTTGCCCGTCGGTCCATCAACGACCATGACGTGCGTGCCGCGGGAGATGAAGACGCGTCCCGTGCCGACTTCGGCGGTGATGTAGTCGTGACCGCCCTCTCCACCGATGTTGTACTTCTTGACGACGAAGGTCTGGGCCGGGAGCGGAGCAGCGGTAGCGAGCGCGAGGACGAGGGCGTAGCGAATGAACATGGGGACGGGGACTGGGGACTGGGGAATGCGAACGCATTTTCGCGCGATCATACGAAACGCTATCCGCCGGACCTGTCGCCCACGTGTCAGCAGCACCGACCGCCCCCCAATCCCTAAATCCTGCTTCCTCTACTCCCTCATCCAATGACACGTATACCCACCCGGATTCTTCCGCAGATAATCCTGGTGATACCCTTCGGCCGAATACCACGTGGCGGACGGGACGATCTCGGTGGTGATCGGCTTCTTCCATTTTCCCGACGCATCAACGCGTGCCTTGACCGCTTCGGCAGTGGCCTGCTGCTCGGCGGACTGGTAGAAAATCGACGACCGATATTGCGTGCCTGTATCGTTTCCCTGCCGGTTGAGCGTGGTCGGGTCGTGCAAACGGAAAAACCATTGCTCGAGGAGTATTTCGAACGTCAGCACTGACGGATCGAAGGTGATACGCACCGCTTCGGCGTGCCCCGACTTGCTATCGTGCGTGTCGTGATAGGTCGGATTTTCGAGCCATCCGCCAGTGTATCCCACATCCGTTTCGATCACTCCCGGCACTTCGCGCAGCAGCTCCTCGACACCCCAGAAACATCCGCCCGCAACCACTGCGACTTCGGTTTTTGTCGCTGTCATCGCAATCGAGCCTTGGCCAGCGCTGTCACGTGAACTGCTGCTGCTGTTGTTATCGTTCATCTGCCCGTCCAGTACGTGTGAAGTTCGTGATGCGTCGTCTTGTTTCCTGGAGAACGCCTCGCACTCTCGCTCGCGTTCCTCGCGACGCCGTGAAACGGTAGCGATCGTCCGATGTCACTCTTATCCGGAGCCGCTGTGATTCGTTCCCCTGCTACTACTCGCCGAATCGTCGCTTGTGTCACGCTCTTCGCGTTCGCGCTCTTGCGGTCGAGTTTGACAGAAGCGCAGACGCTCAAGGAGATCGGGAAGACAACTACGGGCGACCCCGTGTTCATCGAGACGGGATCGGTCAAGAAGGCGGACGGGATCATCACGGCGTCTGTCCGGGCACGATTTGCAAAGCCGACCAAGGCGTCCTTCGGCGACCTGTACGCTTCGCGGACAATCGTGATGTTCGACTGCGTCAAGCAGGTGGTCGCGGTGAAGGAGAATTGGTACTACCTGGACGCCGCGGGCAAGAAGATCGGCACCCACAAGGTGGTCGGGAAACCGGGGTACGGGACGGTATTCAAGGGGTCGGTGCCCGATGTGGCGATGAAATACCTCTGTCCGCAGACACCGGCCAAATAGGAGTGGGATTGGCGTTGCAACTGCAGAGTTTTGGGTGGTGAGTTCAAGTTTCGGGGTTTGCGTTGTGGCGTGTGGCTGTTTCTCTCGTATCCCGTCACCGGATCTCGAACGCCGCCTGCGCAGCGGTAAGCTCCGCACCACCGAAGTCGACGACAGCAAACAGTGTGTACCTGCCGCGAGCGACCTTCGGGATCGCCACGCGAAACCGACGGGTCGCACCGGCCATCACCGTCGCATTTTCGATGGGCGCCGCAACGAGGACAACGTCATTTGCGCCCCGCACCTGCACTTCGCCGACGATATCCGTACGAACATTCCCCGTGTTCGCGAAAACGATTTCGAGAGAGTCGCCCCTCACGAACATGTCCTGCACTTCGCCGTTCACCAGGGCGTCGGCGGGCGTGACGTACACGGGCACGGATGTCGACGCCTGCGCTGAGGATTCCAGCGGCTTGACCACCGCCGCCGACCAGCACTCGGCGTCAAAGCGCGCCGTGCCGGTCACGGTCACGCGCACCGTCTGACGCTCGCCGGGGGCGAGGCGCAGCACGCGTGGCGACACCGACACGCGATCGCCGCACGAGCCAACCACGTGGCCCGCCTTGCGCCAATGGCTGGTCCCGCGCGCGTCGACTTCCCAATCCTCCAGATCGACCGTCGCTTGCAGCAGCGCCGCGCCGCTGTTCTGCACCACAAACTCAGCCATCCGTTCGGCCGGCAGCGTCGGGTTGAGCATCACCGCCTCGCGATCGATCGCGAGCTGTGCGTGGACTGCGCTCGCCGGAATCAGAAGCGCAACGAGTCCAGCGACGAGAGCCGCGATCGCGGCAGCGGAGACGGAAGGATAGGGACGCATGGCGCATTCCATTGAAATTCTGATGCCATGCCGATTGCCATTGAAGACGCTGCGCCCCCGTCACCGAGCGGGCATGTCGACCCCGCCGCTCATGGTGCATCAACTCACGACCGTCACGAAAGCGCCGACCCGCGCAGCACGCCGTGGCCATCGGCTTTGGGCCGGAGCGCCTACATGATGCAGCGACGCGACATTTGTGGCGCCACAGTCCGCGGCCTCGCTGCGGATTGTCACTCGCTGACAGCCGTTTGCGGGGCTATCTCCTGAATGCTCGATCACCGCCGAGTCGTCCCTGAATGTTTGCACCTCCTCCTGCTGGGAATTCGCATGCTCCGTACGAATCGCCGACGGTCGTCGGCCACCCTTCTCGCGCTGTGCCTTGGTGTTGGCACCGGCGCATCGGCGAGCATCAGCGCATCCGCTCTGGGGGCGCAGACCGCCGAGCCGATCAGGTTTGCGCGACTCGCCGG
>JAYUWD010000199.1:0-5556 GCA_043753735.1 Gemmatimonadaceae bacterium | reverse complement strand
GGCCCAACGCACGTTGGTCATGTAGCGCCGAGCGGCGTTGTGAATGTCCTCGGGAGTGACGGCGCGCAGATCGTCGACAAAGTGGGCGGCCTTGTTGAAATCGCCCTGATAAAGTGCGGCGCGCGCGAGCAGATTTGCCTGGTCGGCGTTGGTTTCGTTGTCGAGGAAGTACGTGACGATGAACTGTTGCACCAGCCGTTCAAGGCCTTCGGGGGTGATGTAGCCGTCTTGCAGATCGGTGATCTGCTGGCGCATGATGGCAAGTACTTCGTCAGGCGCGGTGGTCGTGACGTACAGGCCGCCCGATGCGAAGGCGCGTTCGACAAATGGCGCGTTCACTTCGTACGAAAGATTGCGACGCCCGCGCACTTCACCGAACAGGCGTCCCGAAAGAACCGCGCAGGCGAGGCGCAGTGCCGCGTAATCTTTGGATGTAGCTGGTGGCCCCTGGAAGTATCCCCGCAGATAGTTGGTTGGCAACGCACGCTTGGCGACAACGAACGCGGTCGGCAGTGCCTTTGGCGCTTCGGGTACGGTCCATCTGTAGCTCCCTGAAGGCAAGCGGCCGATGCTTTCGCGCACGAGTCGCTCGACACGCGCGCGTGAAACATTGCCGACTACCACAAGCATCATTCGTGACGTCACCATCTGCTCTTTCTGATACGCGCGCAGATCGGCAACGGTAAGCTTGCTGAGCGACGCGACGTTCCCCAATGGTTCGAGCGCGTACGGATGTCCGACGTAGGTGATGCTGTCGGCGAGATAGTCGAGCAGTGCATCAGGACTGTCGTTGCGCTGCTTGAGTGCGCTGACAAATTGTTCTCGCACGAGTTCGACGTCTGCCGATTCCAATCGCGGCGCGATAATGCGATCGGCCAAGATCGCCCATGTCGAATCGAAACCGGCGACGGTTGAACGCAATGCAACCGTGGTCCAATCGAGTCCAGCACTTACGCCAATAGCGCCACCAAGACGCGCCATCTTTGCACGCAGCAGATCGCGCGGGTACTTGCGTGTACCGCGCTCACTCACTTCGAGCAACATGCTTTCGATCCCTTCGTTGCTGGACGTAAGCTGCCGAACGCCGCCCAACAAATAAAGATTCGCTGCGACCACCGAATTGGCGGTCACGCGTCGCAGGATCACGGGTATGCCCGACACCTCGAAGCGCGACGTGAGTGTATCTCCGGTCGCGTTGTCGGTGGGCGTGGGCATCGATACCGCGCTCTTGGCCACAGGCGCGTTCGCGATAGGCGCCTTTGAAATCGGAGCTTTCACCGGCGCTTTTTTGGGTACCGGTGGCGCAGGCGACTTGGTGCTTGTTTGCGCCGACATCGGCATGGCAACACACGCGATCAGTGCGGCCATCGCGATCGCACCGCTCCGCGCGCGCGTCACGGACGCACCACCGGTCGCTTGACGGGCGTCAACAACTCCGCCTGCGTCAACCCGATGCTCTTCTTCGCTTCCGGAGACAACAGAATGCTGGTCAATCTCGGCTTTCCGGCGATATACGTACTGGTGTAGCGCATCAGATCGGTGATGCGCTGTTGGGCCATCTGATCGGTGTAGCCCATGAAATACTCGAGGTTCGCCACGCTCCACCAGAAACCGATGGTGTGCGCAATCTCGGACGCCTTCTCGATGCCGAACGCACTCGATACAGTGCGCTGCGATTTCACCGCTTCGAGTTCGGCCAAGGTGATGTACGTCGGATCGGTGAACCTCGCGATTTCGCGCTCGAGTGCTGCGAGGGCCGGGCGCAACTTGTCGGGCGTGGTCTGACCACTGACGGAAATCGGTCCGGTCTGATTGAGCGTGTAGTAGTTGAGGCCAACGCCCTGCCACAGCCCACTGTCCACCAGATTCTTCTGAAACGTCGACCCAGGCGTGTTGAGTACATCGCTGAACACATCGGCGGCGTACGTCGCGCCGGGATCCTTCCCCACGCTCGGCCCCTGCCACTGAATGAGCACGGCCACCGCATTGATCGGCTCTTCCACGATCAATGCCTTGTTCCCAGCAAGAGGCGGAATGGGCGGAATCGGGTCGGCAACGAACGGATCCGCACCGCGGGCCCAATCGCCAAAAACTTTCTCCGCGATACCGAACACCTGCTCGGGCTTTACATCGCCGGTGACAATCAGTGCGCTGTTGTTCGGCACGTAATATTTGTTCTGGATGAAACGCATCTGTGCTGGGGTGACGTTTTTGAGCACCGTGCGATCACCGATGGTGTTCTTGCGACTGAACTGACCAGGGTAGAGTGCCTCGGTCGCCTTCTGCTGGAAGGCAAAACCGGGCTGCGCTTCGTTGCGATCGTACTCGCCGAGCACAACTTCCTTTTCGCGCTTGAGTTCATCTTCGAGGAAAAGCGGACCGCGCAACGCGCTGGCGAGAAACTTTATCCCCCCTTCGAGTGAATCGGCTGGCAACGTCAAGAAATAATTGACGCGTTCCTCTTGTGTGCTGCCGTTGTACTTGGCACCGAGTTCCGCTGAGCGATCGTTGAACTGCTCCGCACTCGGCAGATCCTTGTTGGCCTTGAAGAACATGTGTTCGTACATGTGCGCGAGGCCAGCGTATTCAGGCGTCTGCGTGAACGCGCCGTTGCGCACGTCGATTTCAAGTGTCGCAATGGGTACGCCGTGGTTTTCGACGACGATGATCTCGAGTCCGTTCGGCAGCAGCTTTCGACGCAGCACCTTGTCGAGCTCAGCGCGCGACTGTGCGTGCGCGAGCCGTGGCGTGATCGCCGGAAGTGCGACGCCAATCGCAACTGGTGCGACGAGCAGATGCATGATGCACAATGTGAGACGCCTTGCGCTGGCGCCGTGTAATGCGGGCATTCGATTACGTGTGAAGGAAGACGTTCGGCGTTCGGTGCGGGAGCAGTACACCGCCGGTCTCATGCTGGGTCCGACGTCCAGTGTACGATGGCATGCAGGACGGGGGCGCCGCCAGCGTGGAAACCGGGTGCGGGGAGGTTTGCACCCCTGACCAAGGGTTCGGAATCATGTTGACCCGTATCGTGCGGGGACCAGCGACCGTAGCTTGCCGAACGAAACTATCGAGGTCGGACCTCTACTCCCATTCCACGCTAGCCATGGCACGACTTTTCGACGTTCGATTCCTCGCCGCAGTTGCGATTGGCGGCATTGCATTGGGTGCGGGCTGCTCGAAGCGATCCGGCCAGCAGCCGATCACCGTCGTGGAGGCCAACGACAATCGTCACGCGGCCGGCAACATGCGCGGCGAGACGCTTTTTGTGCATCTCGAGGTGCGCACCGGCCGATGGTTTCCCGAAGACCCCAAGGGGCAATATCTCGACTTGCCGGTGCTCGGTGAAGTCGGGAAGGCGGTGTCGGTGCCCGGGCCGCTCATACGCGTTGCTGAAGGCACGATCATCAGCGCAACGCTGACCAACTCACTCGCGGATTCGGCGGTGACGTGGGTTGGCATGCAGACCAAGCCTGGCCTCGACTCGTTGCACATCAAGCCGGGCGAGACGAAGAGCGTGCGCTTCGTCGCAGGTGCCCCGGGCACGTACTTCTATTCGGCGCGTGTAGGCGTGGTTGACCACAAGGTGCGCGAACGTGAGCAGACCGTTGCCGCATTTGTTGTCGATGCGAAGGGAGTGCGCACGGACGATCGTGTCTTGGTCATAAACATCTGGAGTGAGCCGATCGATTCGGTAAACTATCGCAACGCTCTGGCGATCAACGGCCGCGGGTGGCCGTACACCGAGCGTCTGGAAGCAAAGGCGGGCGATACGCTGAGATGGCGCATCGTGAACGGGACGATTCGTCCGCATCCGATGCATCTGCACGGCTTTTACTTTCGCATTTCAAATCTTGGCGACGGTGGGCGCGACTCGCTGTTGGCCGCAGTCGATCAACCGAATGTCGTAACGCAGTTGATGTTGCCATTCTCGACGATGGCGTTGCAATGGGTCGCAGAACGCGAAGGGAATTGGCTGTTCCATTGTCACCTCGCATTTCACGTCGATCCAGGCACGCGCTTCACGCTCGCAAGCTCGCAGGGCAAGACAAAACAAATGATGCAGGATAGTTCACACAATGATCACAAGTCGGGCGATGTCAGTCGACACATGGCCGGACTCATACTTGGCATTTCCGTCGCGCCCAAACCGAATACCATCGCCGAGGCGCGCGTGTATCCGCGCACGATGCGTCTGGTCGTCGATGAGTCGAAGCGTCGCGGTCGTTCTCCACGCGCTATGGGATTTGTGCTGCAGACAAACGCGGAGCCAGCCCGCGATTCGGTCGAGATTCCGGGAACGCCGCTGGTGCTGACCCGCGGCGAGCCGACGGATATCACTGTCATCAATCGGTTGACCGAAGGAACGTCGGTGCATTGGCACGGCGTCGAATTGGAGAGTTTCTCCGATGGTGTGTCGGGGTGGAGCGGTGGCGGAAAGCGCATGGCACCGCTCATCGCGCCCGGCGATTCATTCACGGCGCATCTGACGTTGCGTCGCGCGGGCACGTTCATCTATCACACACACCTCAACGATCTCGAGCAGCTTACGTCGGGCATGTATGGCGCGATTGTGGTGCTTGAGCCTGGGCAGCGGTACGACCCGCGCACCGATCATCTCTTTGTCGTCGGATGGGATGGCCTGCAGGATCCGCCGCATCTGGTGGTGAATGGCGATTCCCTGCCCGCCCCGCTCGTGCTGCAAACGGGAGTACACCATCGATTGCGGTTTGTCTTCATCGGTCTTGTGAATGGCGACGAATTCTCTTTGCGAACCAACGACGGTCCGGTGAAGTGGCGCACGTTGGCGCAGGATGGTTACGAGAAGTCGCCCGCGGCACAGCATGTGGTCGACGCGAAGGTTGCTGGCTGGGCAGGGCAGACGTTCGACTTCGACTTTCTCCCGAGTGCGCCAGGTGAATACACGCTCATCGCGGGCGATCCCAAGAAGCCCGATTGGTCGCGGCGCATAGTCGCCAAGTAGTTTCGTGCTCTGCGGGGTGCTTACTTTTCCGCATGACGCCAGACCAAGTCGCCAACGCGCTTACCTCCAGTAACGGTGCCGCCCTCGACCGCACGCGGCTGCACATGCGCGAACCGCTAGCCCAGTTCACCACGTTTCGCATTGGCGGGCCGGCGGACGTTCTCTACGAAGCCACCTCCGCAGACGATCTGGCCACCGCCATCACTGCGGCGCGCGCGCTCGACATCCCGTGGTTTGTACTCGGTTTGGGCGCGAACATTCTGGTCGGCGACAAGGGCGTGCGCGGACTTGTTATCCGGAATTGTGCGATCGCGCACACAATCAGCGATGACGGAAGCGTTTGGTCTGAAAGCGGGGCGACGATTCAAGATCTCGTGCTTGATTCCGTTCGACTCGGCTGGTCGGGGCTCGAGCATTTCATCGGCATTCCGAGTACTGTCGGTGGCGCGCTCTGGCAGAACTTGCACTTCCTGTCGCCCGCGCCCGAACGTGAGCGCACGGTGTTCATCGCCGAAGTATTCGAGTCGTGCGACATTCTGGCTGAAGATGGCAGCCGCAAAACTGTCGACGCG
>JAYUWD010000198.1:0-1757 GCA_043753735.1 Gemmatimonadaceae bacterium | reverse complement strand
GCGCCATGCGTAGCGCGCCAGATCATCCAGCGATCGATTACGGACGGGCCGCCGTGCGCGCCGCGACCGCAGATGCGACGCGCAGTGTGTCGCGCTCCACGCCCGCCTTCTCGACATCGGCGATGATCGACGGACTTCCGCCACGGGCGGAAAATTTTGCGTTCAGGATGAACTCTGACCGCAATCTGGCCGGCGAGAAAGCCGACCCCGCAGCTAACGCGAGCGATGATGTCAACGGCGCCGGTTCAGTAGCGACGCCCAGGCCTGGAACAAGCGGCGATGGCGCGCGGGATGTCGTCGACTCGGCGTTGTCGGGCATTGGTGCACGACTCGTGGCAGGATCGGCGCCTGACGTTGCCCGCGAGACGCGACTGCTGCTGCGCGCCTTCAGTGCAGGCGGCACGCTTGCCACCGCGGGCGGCCCCGAACAGGCGCACGCCGCGCGCGCCTTGCTATCGACGCTGGGGAGCGTGCTGGTCGGCGAAAGGGTCGAGGCACCGCCTCCGCTGCGTACCCTGCTTCAACAGCTTGTCGTCGCGCTACGGGAAGCGCGTGATGGTGACGCTGAACGTCTCCTGCGACGTGCCTCGAGCGTCATGCGCGAACCATCGGTGCGCATGACGCAACTGGTGGTGCGCGGCGCGCTTGCCGAACTGGCGCGCAACGGTCGCACCACCGAGCAGCCCGTCGTCAACACACCGGCGTCATTGGCGGCCGTCGTACGCGGGTTGACGGAGCCGGGTGTGGTCGTACCCGTTCGCCTAGGGCTGGCGTTGCTCGACGAAACGCCCGCGTCGCGTTCGATCTCGCGCGCAACCGACCCCGCAGGGTGGGTGACGGTTTCCGCCGGTCTGGATGGGCGCGGGGTGCCGATCGTGCAGGGTGAGGAAGTGACGGGGAGCTACCGCACCGTGTCGCTTGCCGACGATGTCGCACGTGGGTGGGGAGCGGCAGCGATCACGGCAGGCGCGCGAAGGGTGTCGCCAACTGATGACATGAGTGCCGGGTCAGGAGTGCGAGCAGTGGCGGTGGTATGCGTGGCGCTGGCAGGCGCGGCGATGACGACCGGCCACGTCGCGATCGCCATCGGGTTGGCCGTGGGCGCCGCGTGGCTCGCTCTCCGCCGAAGCGGAGGCGAGGGGCGAGTTCGCCGCTCGGACGCCGAAACGGATACGCGACGCGCGGACCACCCGGACGACTGGCAGCGATAGATTGACTGTACTGCTCTGCCCATTGAGCAGGGTCTCGTCGTGGCTGCGCAGCTCTGCGCGCCTCCGGTCGCCGCCAATCTTCCGACTGTCCGCTATGCCCACTTCATCGTCCGCGCCGGTTTCGGCGTTTCTGCGCCATCACTATCGCCACTTCAACTCCGCTGCCCTGATCGACGCCGCGGACGGCTACGTCGCGCACCTCGACAACGGTGGCAAGATGATGGTCACGCTCGCGGGTGCGATGAGCACTGCGGAGATTGGCCTGTCGCTCGCGGAAATGATTCGTCAGGACAAGGTCCAGGCGATCACGTGTACCGGTGCGAATCTCGAGGAAGACATCTACAACCTCGTCGCACACGATCACTACGAACGCGTGCCCAACTATCGTGATCTCACGCCGCAGGATGAACAGGCGTTGCTCGACAAGCACTTCAATCGCGTCACCGATACGTGCATTCCGGAAGCGGAAGCGATCCGTCGCATCGAGAACGCGATTCTCGACGAATGGACAAGCGCCGACCAAGCGGGCGAACGCTATTTCCCGCA
>JAYUWD010000197.1:0-1758 GCA_043753735.1 Gemmatimonadaceae bacterium | reverse complement strand
CTGCGCGCAACGTCAACAGCGATTCCGTGGTCGAAGCGCTCCGTGCCGCGATGCTCAAACGCAAAGGCGTCGCACGAGTTGACGTTGTCAGTACGCTCGCGGCAAAGGCCGCCAAAGGCGATATCATCGCGCGCCGCTGGTCCCATTCGATTCCGCCGGATTTGAAGGCCGTGCTTACCGTCACACTCGCCCCCTACTACTACTGGTACACGGTCCGGTATGCGACGCATGGTACGCCCAACGACTACGATGCCCGGATTCCGATCATCTTCATGGGACCCATGTTCAAGCCGGGTATATATAGAAAAGAAGTACACTCGGTCGACATCGCGCCAACGCTCGCCAAAGCGATGGGCATCGAGCCAACCGAACTGCTCGATGGACACGTGCTGACCGAAGCGTTCCGCGATTCGGCGTTGCGCGATTCGGCGTTGCGCGATTCGGCGTTGCGCAGCAAGGCACCCACCAAGCCGACGACACAAAAGCCGTAGTTCGGCAACAACTATCAATGAGCGACGACGATCCGCGCGGCCCTGCGCTCCATCGAGCTTTTGACGAAATCCGCTTCGGCGGATCACGCACACTCAATCTTCGCGCGCTTCAACCCACCGCGATGCAGGCCATGTCGATGGCGGAGCAGTGGATGCGCGCGAAACAGATGGAAGGGGTGGAGGAGGGGCTGATCATCACCGGTCGCGGGAATCAGAGTGTCGACGGCTATTCGCCGGTGCGCGAGTCGATCGTCAAATTGCTTCCGTCGCTGCGCCGCCGGAACGTCATCAAAAGCTTTGCCGAACACACGCCGGGCTCGTTTGTGGTAACGTTCGCGCTCGTGCGCGCGCTGTTCGAAACGCCGAAACGCCGCCGTGAACCAACCCCGCCAGTTGCCGCTGCGGCACCAGCGGCGCTCGCGGCGCTCGATCCGGAAACGACCCTCATCATGCGCGAACTGGCAGCTGCAATGCTCGCCTCGCTCGGGGTCCATTCACCTACTACTGCGATGATCGAGGACGAGATGTGCCGCCAATTCGCGCAGTTGAGCGCCGGACTTCCGTCCAACGGCGATCGCGAAGCCGTGCTGCAGCAGGCCGCACTGCGCGCGCTCGAAGAATTTGAACTCGGCTGAGCGTCGCCGAAGGTGTAGGAACGTTCGACGCGCTGTAATTTCAGTCGAGCATGGTCCCCACTGCATCTGTTGCACTTGACGATGCACACTTTTGCCGATCGGCCACAGCTGACCGGTTTCCGCTGTCTCCCACCAGTACGTATGCGCCCACTGACGCTGACCTTCGCGCGCGCTGCAGCCTCCGTCGCCCTCTGCGCGCCGTTCGCAACATCGCGCCCACTCGCCGCGCAAACGCCGACCGTTACTCGCGCGCTGCCCGGATACGCGGCCGCAAACGCCGATGCCCATCGCCGCATTGAGCTGGATGCGATCAAGGGGCCAATGGGCTCGAGCGCGCGAACGCACTCCCAGGCGCTCTCCAAGGAGCCGCACGTTGCTGGCACGCCAGCGCAGGCGCGGACGCGCGATTATGTCATCGAGCAGATGAAGGCGTTCGGTCTCGAAACCGAAGTGCGCACCTACGACGTCTGGCTGCCGCACGCGACGTCGGTGAAAATCTCCAGCAATGGACAAACGCTCGATCTCGTCGAACCGGCAATTCCCGGCGATCCCGTTACCGCCATGCCGCAGTATCTCACCGTCAATGGTTCGAGTGGTGCCGGCGTCGGCGAAGGTGAGCTGGTCTTCGTCAA
>JAYUWD010000196.1:0-5588 GCA_043753735.1 Gemmatimonadaceae bacterium | reverse complement strand
CCGTTCCGCCAACCAGGGGCGGGACCCGAAGCGAGCGGACGGTGTGCAGGACACGATGTGCCCAGGGTCAAAGCTGGGCACGTCGTGCGTTCGGGCGTTACCCCACGATCCTATTCAGCTCCGCTTTCGCGCCGCCGCGACGGCCACCACCGTCCGATCCCGCTCGGCGGGATGACGACGGAACCAGCTCGCCACGAGATAAAACTCGTCGAGATCGTGCGTCGGGATATCGGCACCAGCCGGATCCGGTCCGTTGTAAACCCGCTCGATGAGCTGCGACAGGGCATCATGCTCGTCGCTGGTTGCCGGTGCTTTCAGCTCAGCGCGTACGGTCCCACGACGAATGAGATACACCCACTCCTCGCCATCGGCGCCGAGTGTGTGGTAGCGGAACGTGAGACGATCGACGTTGGCGCGAAAGTGCTGGACGCGTTCGTACAACCACGCAACCCGCTCGAGTCGATCGCGCACGACGGCGGCGCGTTCGAACTCCAGCAGTGACGAAGCCGTCTGCATCGCTTGCTGCAACGCCAGCACCGGCGCGTCGGTTCGCCCATCGAGAAAGTCACGCACAATCGTGGCTGCCGCGCGATAGCCGACGCCGTCCCCCGCACCGATGCACGGACCGGCACAGGTGCCCAGATCATGACGCAGACATCCAGGTGCACGCGTGCGCCCAGTACCGCGCGCCCGCGCTGTCCGCTCGCTCGCGAACCAGAGTGGACTTTCCGATCTCTCGCGCCGAGCGTCGTCGAGTGTGCAATCGCGAACGCCTGTCGCGTCGGCGAGTGCGCGCACAGCCTCCCGCAGTCGGCCTACGCGCCGAAATGGACCGAAGAGGGCTACCGCATTCGGATCGTCAGACCGTGGCACGACCCGCAGTCCCGGAACTGAACCGCCGGTGAGTGCGACGTAGCCCCGCGGCCAATCGTCGGTCACCATCATTGCGTTGAATGGCGGCCGATGATGTTTGATAAGGCGCAGTTCGCGCAACAGCGCGCCGAACTCGCTGTTGGTGTATTCCCACTCCACCTGAAACGCGTGACGCAGGATGCGCGCCGCCTTGTTACGACGTCCCGTGGCGCGAAAGTAGGAAAGCAGTCGCGTACGAAGCTTGCGGGACTGCCCCACGTACAGCACCAATCCCGACGGCCCGAGCATGCGATACACTCCCGGGCGGTTCTCGCAACCCTCGCGTACCCGATCGCGCAACTCGCGCCGATGCGCGACCGTGGATTGCAGCGGACGGACACGTACGCGCTTCGTCGGCGTCGCTGCCGATTCAGTGATTGAATCCGACGCCAACGCGAACGGGGTGTCCGTGCCTTCACGCAAAACGAAAGGTGTTTCCACCCCTCAATGCTATGCAGGCGACGAAGCGCGCGGAATGTCGTCGCTCTTTTTGATCACGGCCGGCGGCGCAAAATCGCGATCGTAGGTCAACGATTCCCGGAATGCCGCTGCCTCGCGCCGGATGGTGACCAGCTCAGGCTCGGCGATCTTTTCAACGTGACGGATCATCATCGACATGCGCGGATGCGACGCGAAACGGGCGCGATGTCGATCGAGAAAATCCCAGTACATCAAATTCACAGGACAGGCATTCGCGCCCGTACGCTGTTTCACATCGTAGCGGCAACCCTTGCAGTGGTTGCTCATGCGATTGATGTACGCGCCCGACGCGACATATGGCTTGGATGCGAGCGTGCCGCCATCACCCCACGTTCCCATGCCTACGACGTTGGGCAGCTCAACCCATTCGTACGCATCGGTAAACGCACTCCAGTACCAGCGAGAGAGCGCCGCCGGTTCGACGCCAAGCAGGGTCGCAAAGTTGCACTGCACCATCAGTCGGGCGATGTGATGTACGCGTCCATGATCACGCACCGAGCGAATGCTGTCGGCCAGACAGCGCATCCCGCACGCCGACTCCGTGACACCGCCCGCGTCGGCCGCAATACCATTCGCAGCATCACTTTCGACACCATACGCTTCACCATCCGGCGCCCAGAACCAGTTCGGCAGCGGAAGCTTGGCGTCAAGCGCGTTGGCGGTACGCAGCCCCGGCATGAGCTGCCAGTACATGCCGCGCATGTACTCACGCCAGCCGAGTATCTGGCGAATGAAACCTTCGGCAGAGGCGATCGGGACGAGGCCGTCGCGATACGCACGTTCGGCTCGGCGCACCACTTCGAGTGGATGCAACAGACCGATATTGATCAGAGACGAGAGCGTTGAGTGCAGCAGGTCGGCGTGCCCGTGAGCAAGCGCGTCTTCGTACGGTCCGAATTCGGGCAGCCGTTCTGTGATGAAGCGGTCGAGCCACTGTTTGGCGTCGGCGCGGGTTACCGGCAGCGCAAACGAGTCAACGCTGCCCCAACGTCCACGCCAGCGCGACACACGCGTCATGATTGCGCGCGTGGTCTCGTCAGGGGCAGTGGCAAATCGCTCCGGCACGGGACGACCGGCAGGCCACGGCTTTCGATTGTCAGCGTCAAAATTCCATGAGCCACCCGTGGGCTTTCCGTCAGGCTCGATCAGTACGGCATGCTTGCGGCGCATTTCGCGGTAGAACCACTCCATCCGAAATTCCTTCCGACCCACCGCCCACATCGTGAACTCTCCCCGCGTCGCCAAAAAACCGCGGTCCTCGCGCAACACCAGTTTGACGCCCATCTCGTTCAGATGTGTGCGCGCGTGCTCCAACTCGTCGACCATGTCCTGCTCGCGACCCTCAGTGGCGACGACACGGGAAGCGCCAAACTCAACGGCCGCCGCGCTCAGCCCTTCGGCATACGACTGCGCTCGCCGGTACGCGACCCGGTAGCCCTTTCGCTCAAGCGCGTCGGCGAAGTGGCGCATGGCCGATAGAACAAGGACAAGCTTCTGCCGATGCCACGGGAGGGATGCGCCTTTGGCCACGGATTCCAGCAGTACGACTACGACATCGTCCCGGGGCTCGGGTGGAATGTTGGCAACTGAGCGGGAGCACTCCCACGGCGCCACGAAGGCGAGCGAAATGGGTGATGGCTTGTGAGTCGAGGGCTGGGACATGCTGATCAAATAGGCCGGAGCTGCGCGCTGGTTCCCACCGTGAACGACGTGGGGTAGTGTTGACGAAATTTCGTCGCGCCACTTTAGCGATGCTACACTGATGCTTCCCCTCTCGCCAACCAACGCGCATCGTGTGGATAGCGCGGCTGCCAACGATGGCATGCCTGAGGATCAGTAAAGACCGTCAAACCGATGACATGAAAGAAGCATCCGTCGTGTTGAGCAGCGGCTCTGGTGCACGTTCACCAATGGGTTATCGATGACCCGAACGGAGAGCTTGATCATGCGCTGTGTGAAGCGGCTTTCACTTGGCGGCTTCATTTTGTTGGCCGCATGTGGGACTGGATCAGCGCTGCCATTAAAGGTGAACCCGCTGACTGCCGCCGAGCGCGTGCTGGTGGTGGTGAACAAACGCAGCAGCGCCAGCGAAACTGTCGGCGAGTACTACATGCGGCGACGCGGAATCGCGCGGTCACGCCTCGTGTACATCGATGTCCCCGTGGAAGACGAAATCAGCCAACTGGCGTTCCAGTCCAAACTGCTCTCGCCAATCCGTGCGGCGATCGAGTCGTTGACGGTGCGAACCGACTTCATCGTGCTGACGACCGGCACGCCGATCCGTGTTGGCGGTCGCAACGGATATAGCGTGGACGCATTGCTTGCCGGGATGAATCTTTCGATTCCGCCGATGGTCGGCCCGGATCCCGAGTGGCTAATGCGTTACAAAAATCCGTACTTCGGGTCGCGCGAACCGTTCAACAGCGATCGTTTCGCGATTTACCTTGTGACGCGACTCGACTGTGGTGTCGTCCGCGACTGCCTCGCATTGGTCGACCGTTCAATTGAGGCACGACCGACGCGCGGCCCATTTTTTTTCGACGCAGCAGTGCCGCGCAAGTCGGACGATAACTACGAGGGGCTGAATCGTTCGCTCGTTGTCGCAGCGTTCGCCATTCAGTCCATGACGCTTGAAGCAGAGCTGGACACGACGCCGCGATTTGTTGCTCCGGTTAGCCCCGTCATGGGTTATGTAAGCTGGGGGAGCAACGACGCCAACTTTGACAGCATTGCCTATCACGCCGTACGCTTTCTACCGGGGGCGCTGGCCGAAACGTTTGTTTCCACGAGCGCACGCACCTTCCGCCCGACCACGGGTGGACAAAGCCGCATCGTCGATCTGATCGCGCAGGGAGTGACGGGGGTGAAGGGTTACGTGAGCGAACCGTACACCTTTGCACTGACCAACCCTGAAATTCTGTTCGACCGCTACGTACACGGATTCACGCTTGCCGAATCCTTCTATGCCGCATCGCGCATGATCCTGTGGAAGGACATCATCATCGGCGATCCACTCTGTGCGCCGTATCCGTACAACCCGATCGTCGATTCATCTGGTTTGTATCCATCTGCCCGGTAGGCGCGTGCAAGCAACCGCTGAACATTCGAGACGACATCGGGCGTGGGATGCTTGAGATAGCGTTCGACAAAGCGTCTCACGTCGGGATCGCTGTTGTACGACATCAGATCGAGTGCGCACACCAGCGTCACCTGATCCTTTGCGTTCTCCGCAACGGTGCTGAACATCTTGAAGCCACGTGCATAGCGTAACTTCATCGCAATCGCGTCAACGTCTTTGGAAAGCGGTGTTGTGAGTGCGTCAGCGCCGTGTCCACTTGCAAACACAGGTCCGCGCGCGCTGATGCACCCGTCCATGGCCCGCGTTACAAGCGAACCGACGGTTTCTCCGCACGCCGAGATTGCGATAATCGCAATGGCCCCAAGCACCACTGGCGTGAACGGTGTGCCGCGCACGACAGGACTCACGAGAGGACCACCTTCTTGGCGACTTCGACCAGCCGTTCGGCCGTGATGCCGTACTCCTTGTAAAGCGTCTGGTAGGGCGCGCTTGCGCCAAAGGTCTCGATGCCCACCACCACGCCCTTGTCGCCAACCCATCGGTACCACGACATCGGATGCGCTGCTTCGATTGCCACGCGTCGAACGGCCGGTGGCAACACGATGTCTCGATAGTCTGCCGACTGTTGCGCAAACAGTTCGAGCGATGGGCAGCTGACCACACGCGCCGAGATACCCTGCACGGCAAGCTGCGCGCGCGCTGCGAGTGCGATCTCCACCTCGGAACCTGACGCAAGCAGCACGACATCTGGCGCCGTGCCGATTCCGTCCACCAGCACATATGCGCCGCGCGTCACGCCGGCGCGTACACGATCGCGCTCGCCAAAGTACGACAGTTTCTGACGCGTCAGCACGATCGCGACCGGACCGTTCTTGTAATGCAACGCGACGCGCCACGCTTCCGATACTTCGTCGGCATCACCAGGGCGCAACACAACCAGATTCGGAATGCAACGTAGCGCCGTGAGCTGCTCGATCGGCTGGTGCGTCGGTCCGTCTTCGCCAAGTCCGATCGAGTCGTGCGTGAATACATAGATGGCGTGAACGCGCATCAGTGCAGCCAGACGAATCGCCGGGCGCATGTAGTCGGAGAAAACGAGAAATGTGCCGCCGTACGG
>JAYUWD010000195.1:0-16891 GCA_043753735.1 Gemmatimonadaceae bacterium | reverse complement strand
ATGATCTCAAGCATGAGCCGGGGCAGGCGCTTGAATTCGAACTGCACTGTGAATTGCGCCCGGAACTCGCGCTCAACACGATCGACGGATTCGCCATCACGCGCCGAGATACGCAAGTGACGGACGAAATCGTCGACGAACAGTTGGAGCGGCTGCGTGAGCAGAAGGCCGATTGGGCGCCGGTTGTCGACAAGCCCGCGCCGGGTGACATGGTGACGGTCATGCTCTCCACTGCAGACACCAACGAAGCGCTTCCCGACGCCAAGGAGTACCGCCTCGTGCTCGGCGGCGGTCAGGCAGTGCCGGGCATCGAAGAGCTGATCATGGAAGCGAATGAAGGCGAGACCGTCGAGCGCACGGTGCGTTGGCCCGACGACTTTCCCGACGAATCGCAGCGGGGCGTGACCAAGAACGCGCGTGTTACAGTCAAGGATGTGAAGCGCAAGTCGATGCCCGCCATGGACGATGCGTTTGCACGCGAAATCGGTGACTTCGATACCGTCGCCGTGCTGCGCGCCGCAGTGCGCACCGATCTTGGCGAACAGGCCAGGCGCGAAGCCGAAGCCGACGTGCGCGGACAACTCATCGAAAAGATTGTCGAAGCGAATCCGTTTGAAGTGCCGCAAAGCTGGACCAGTCAGCTTGTTGACAGTTACATGCAGATGTACGGTGTTCCCGACACGGAGAAGCAGCGCTTTTCACAGGAATTCCGTCCAATGGCCGAACGTCAGGTTCGTCGTGACCTGATCGTCGACACCCTCGCAGAACGCGAGTCTCTGACGGCGAGCGCGTCAGATGTTGATGCAAAGATTGAAGAGATGGCGAAGGCCCGGAACGCCGATCCGGGGCAAGTGTATGCGCAGCTGCAAAAGGCTGGGCGGCTTCAGGAAATCGAGCGCGAGCTGACCGAAACGCGCGTGTTCACGTGGCTTCTGGAACGCAACCCTGTCAGCTCCACCTGAGCCGACCGTCTTTCCCCGATTCACCCGCATAGCAAGGAGTACCATGGCGCTGTACATGCCGTACATCATCGAGCGGTCCAGCCGAGGCGAGCGGACGTATGACATCTTCTCGCGTCTGCTCATGGATCGCATTGTCTTCCTGGGCACGCCAATCAACGATGATGTAGCGAACGTCATCATCGCACAAATGCTGTTCCTGGACGCCGACAATCCAGAGAAGCCTATTCATTTATACATTAACTCGCCGGGCGGCAGTGTCTCTGCCGGCCTCGCGATGTACGACACCATGCAGTTCATCAAGGCCCCAGTGCACACCACATGCATGGGCATGGCCGCGAGCATGGGAGCGTTCCTGCTTTGCGCAGGCGAAGCGGGCAAACGCAGCGCACTTCCGCACTCCCGTATCATGATTCACCAGCCGTCCCAGAACGGCGGTGGTGGCTCGGCGTCAGATATCGAGATTCAGGCTCGCGAGATCCTGTATCTTCGCTCCAAAATGAATGAACTGATGGCTAAGCACACCGGCCGTCCCGTCGAGCAAGTGGAGCGTGACACCGATCGCGATCGGTTCATGTCGGCTGAAGATGCGAAGGTCTACGGCTTGGTCGATATTGTCATCTCGCACCAGGCTGAACTGGTCACTGCGCGCTGAAGTCAGCCGAGCAGCAGTCAGTGGTGTACGAAGCGGCGGGGCTATCAGCCTCGCCGCTTCTGATTTGTACAGCTAGTGCCGATATTCTTTGGAATCTCCGTTTGTGCTGCATCTGTTTAGGGAATTTCTGCTTGATTCTGTGCGCGAAAACGGCTTAACTATAGGTGACGGTTGTAGTTGACCGTTCTTAAGTGCCCTTCCCGCGCGTCGACTTCCGCTCCGGACCGTCATGTCCCACGACAAGCATCTTCGCTGCTCCTTCTGCGGCAAGTCCAAAGACGCCGTCCGGAAGTTCATTTCGGGCCCATCGGTCTACATTTGCAACGAGTGCATCGCACTGTGCAATGAGATTTTGGCCGAGGATGAAGAGCGTGAAGTTGCTGACGCGATCACACAGGTGCCGACCCCGCGAGAAATCAAGGGGATTCTCGACCAGTATGTGATCGGGCAAGAACATGCAAAAAAAGCGCTCTCGGTGGCGGTCTACAACCACTACAAGCGCATCAACGCATCGAGCAACGCTCGCGAAGACGATGTAGAGTTGGATAAGTCCAACATCCTCCTCATCGGCCCCACCGGAACCGGCAAGACGTTGCTCGCTCAGACGTTGGCTCGCATTCTCGATGTGCCATTCACCATCGCCGATGCCACCACGCTGACCGAAGCCGGCTATGTCGGCGAAGACGTCGAGAACATTCTTGTTCGTTTGCTGCAGGCGGGTGACTTCAACGTCGCCGAGTGCGAACGCGGCATCGTGTACATTGACGAAATCGACAAGATCGCGCGCAAGTCGGAAAACCCGAGCATCACACGGGATGTGTCGGGTGAAGGCGTGCAGCAGGCGCTGCTCAAAATCCTAGAAGGCACCGTTGCATCGGTTCCTCCGCAGGGTGGCCGCAAGCACCCGCAGCAGGAATACATCCAGATCAACACGAAAGACATTCTGTTCATCTGTGGTGGTGCGTTCGACGGGCTCGAAAAAATCATCGAGGCTCGCATTGGGCGTCGCCAGATTGGCTACGGAACCGAGAAGGGCGACCAGACCAAAGTCACGTCGATTGGCAAGACCACGCCCAAAACGCCCTTTGCCGAAGTGGAGCCCGACGATCTGCTCCGCTACGGGATCATTCCCGAACTGGTCGGCCGTCTCCCGGTGTGCGTACCGCTTGAGGCATTGGACGAAGATTCGTTGGTGCAAATTCTGAAGGAGCCCAAAAACGCGCTGACCAAGCAGTACCAGCGTCTGTTCGATCTTGAGAATGTGAAGATCACCTTCGAAGAATCAGCGTTGCGTGCTGTCGCGAACAAGGCGCTCAAACGCGGCACGGGTGCGCGCGGCTTGCGCGCCATTCTTGAGGAGACGCTGCAGGACACCATGTTCGACATCCCTACCCGGGATGACGTGGTGGAGGTGAAGGTGACCGAGGCGTCCGTCACCACCGGCGGGCCGCCATTGCTCGAA
The DNA here is from genome assembly GCA_043753735.1 of Gemmatimonadaceae bacterium. Taxonomy (GTDB): domain Bacteria; phylum Gemmatimonadota; class Gemmatimonadetes; order Gemmatimonadales; family Gemmatimonadaceae; genus Gemmatimonas. Next base: position 13,815 of record JAYUWD010000195.1, on the reverse strand, counting down.
CTCGCCCCGAAACGACAGAAGAAGGAAGCCTGACAGACCGTCCCGCCTTGAGACCCGTCACCGATCGACTGCCGGTTCTCCCCCTTCGCGACGTGGTGTTGTTTCCCCACGTCGCCATGCCACTTCTGGTTGGTCGCGCAGGATCGCTGGCGGCCGTTGCTGATGCGGCCGAGGGGTCGAAGGAATTGTTGCTCGTTGCCCAGCGGAGTGCCGATGTGCACACACCGGGAGCGACCGACCTGCACCGAGTTGGCGTGATCGTGCGCCTTCAGCAGGTCACTCGACTGACCGGCGGCACCACGAAAATACTGGTCGAGGGACTCAGCCGGGTTCGCGTACAACGCTATTCGGCATCAAAGCACGGTCCGCTGCTTGAAGCGCGTGTCGTGCCTTTCCCGTTGACGCACCCCAAGGGCGCAGCGCGCCGTGCCTCGCGTGAGCAGACGCAGGCTGGGGTGCGCCATGCGCTGACGCTGTTCGAGGAGTACGCGGGCCTTCAGCGCCGACTGCCGGCTGAGATTGTTGGCCTGCTCCAGGGACTCGATGACGAACAGCGCATCGCGTTCGGGATTGCCGCGCACCTCCAGATCGGCATGGAGCAACGCCAACGATTGCTGGAAGCGGCGACGCTCGACGAGTTTGCGGACATGTTGGTCCAGCAGTTGGGAAGTGAGCTCGAACTGCTGAAACTGGAGAAAAAGATCGACGAGCAGGTGCGTGGCTCACTGTTCCAGAATCAGCGCGAGTTTTTCCTGCAGGAGCAGCTGCGCGCGATTCATCGCGAGTTGGGCCAGGAAGACGGCGACGAAGTCGAAGAGTTCACAAAGCAGATGGCGACGCGTCAGCTGCCCGAGGCGGTTGCCACTCGAGCGCAGCGCGAACTTCGCAAACTACGTCGTAGCGCGCCGATGTCTCCCGATGCCGCCGTCGCGCGTGGGTGGCTCGACTGGGTGACCGCACTTCCGTGGACCTCGCGCAGCGATGACACCATCGATCTCGAACATGCGCGTAGTGTGCTCGACGGCGATCACTTTGGATTGGAAGAAGTCAAAGAGCGAATTCTCGATCATATCGCGGTGCTCGGTCGCGTTGGAAAGCTGCCCGGTCCGCTGCTCTGTCTCGTTGGACCGCCGGGTGTCGGCAAGACGTCGCTCGGTCGTTCCGTTGCGAATGCCTTGGGGCGCAAATTCGTGCGTATGGCATTGGGCGGTGTGCGCGACGAAGCGGAAATTCGTGGCCATCGTCGCACGTACATCGGCGCACTCCCGGGTCGCATCATTCAGGCGATGCGTCGCGCCGAAACGGTGAACCCGGTCATTCTGCTTGACGAAGTGGACAAGCTTGGCAGCGACTGGCGTGGCGATCCTGCTGCGGCGTTGCTCGAAGTCCTCGACCCCGAGCAGCATCACGCGTTCAACGATCACTATCTCGAAGTCGACTACGATCTGTCGCAGGTGTTGTTCATCACGACCGCCAACTCGCTGCAGGCGATTCCGGAAGCGTTGCGGGATCGCATGGAAATCATTCGTCTTCCCGGGTATCTGGAGCCCGAGAAGCTTGCGATTGCGCGTCGGTTTCTCGTGCCGCGTCAGCTCAAGGATCACGGCATCGACGCGGCGCGCGTGACGTTGGACCCGAACGTCCTTCAGGCGATCATTCGTGGATGGACGCGTGAAGCGGGGGTGCGCGATCTTGACCGCCGCATCGCACGTCTGTCACGCAAGCTCGCGCGTCGTGATGTGCCCGCTGATGCGGCGATGACAGTGACGGTCGAAGATTTGCCCGCGATGCTCGGGCCGGCGCCACATGATCACGAAGACCCCACGTTGCACGACCAGATTGGCGTCGCATCCGGGCTTGCATATACAAGTGTTGGCGGCGACTTGCTCGAGATCGAAGTCAGCATCGTCCCTGGTCGCGGTAGACTGCAGCTCACTGGCACACTCGGCGATGTGATAAAAGAGTCCGCAGCCGCGGCGCTCAGCTACGTGCGCTCTCGCGCGAACGCACTCGGACTTTCGGCAGACTTCTATCGCAACCGCGACATTCATGTGCATTTGCCGGCTGGCGCCACGCCCAAGGACGGACCGTCGGCGGGAATTGCACTGGCCACTGCATTGGTGAGTGCCCTGACGGGCATTCCCGTACGTGGCGACGTCGCCATGACGGGCGAGATTACACTGCGCGGTCGGGTGCTGCCGATTGGTGGAATCCGAGAAAAAGGTGTGGCGGCGCATCGTCATCGCGTCGCCCATGTGATCGTCCCGCAAGGCAATGCCAAGGATCTCACCGAGCTTCCGGACGATGTGCGTGCACAGGTCACGTGGCATCCAGTGCGTACGATGGATGAAGTGCTGTCGCTCGCGCTGCGTCATCCGTTGCCCGAGCCGTTGATCGAATCAGTCACCGTGCTCGAGTCGCGGGAGCGCCCGACGTGAGCGCTGCCGATTCGACCGATTCGGCCGATCCGGTCGTCCACGTCATGCGCGTCGACCCGCTTGTGATCAAGTCGATCGAGTTTCTTGGGCCCATGGCCACGAAGGGAGGATGGCGTCCGCCTGCCGATCTCCCGGAGATTGCGTTCGCCGGTCGGTCGAATGTCGGCAAATCGTCGCTGCTCAATCGCATGATGCGTCGCAAATCGTTTGCCCGCGTGAGCAACACGCCGGGACGCACCCGCGAGATCAACTTCTTCAAGGTCAACGAAACATTCGTGCTGGCCGACTTGCCGGGCTATGGATACGCGCGCATTTCGAAGGCGCGCAAAGCCGAGTGGCAGCCGTTGATCGAAGGGTATTTGTCGGAGAGTGCGGTACTGGGCGGTGTCGTCCTGTTGCTCGATGCGCGTCATGATCCCACCGATGACGATCGCACGATGCTCGATTTTCTGGCCGAGTTGGGCGCGCCGACGATCGTGGCTGCGACCAAGGTTGACAAGCTCAAGCCACTTGCTGTCGTTGAGCGGGTAGGCATACTCGCGGAACAGGTCGGACTTGATCCTGATCAAATCGTTCCGTTCAGCGCGCGTACTGGTGAAGGGCGAGACGAGCTTGCCACCGCGTTGGTCGAGTTGCTCGCAATGCCCGACTGGAGGGTCATCGAAGGATGAAAACTCTCGCGCAACTGTTACTGGTCATTGGTGCCGCGGCCTGTGCGCCGGCACACACGATGCCCGCGCAGCAACCGCCTCAGAGTCAGGCCAGTGCCGTAAGCGACACGCTGGATCCCAACTACGTGCCGCCAAACTTCGGAACGCTCAGGCAGGATGACATTGCGCTCAAGATCTCGCCTGCAAATGGGTTGCAGGTGCGCGCAGTACCTCTTGAAGAGCGCTTTTTGCGATTGCTCGGCCCCGACTCCTATCGCTCGCTCCGCGATCTGGCGAAGAGCAAGGAGAAGCAGATCAACGCGATCAAGGATCGTTCGCGCCTTCCCTCGTATTCGATCTGGTACGTGACATTCTTCGCGCTCGAGCAGGGCGAAACGCGATTCTCGCCGCAGGAATTCATCATCAACAACGTGGGTCGCGACTTCCGCCCGATCGACGTGTTGCCGATGACGCCGGGCTTTGGCGAGTACCGTCTCAAGCAGCGCGAAACCCAGTCGGCGTTGTTTGTATTTGACGGTCAGATCGATCTCAATCAGCCGCTGTCGGGTTCAGCGGAGGGCGCGCGCAGCGTTACCGATTGGGCGCAGGTGATCGAGCGTGTGGAACGCGAGCGTGCATTGGTCCGCTCGCGCGCAGCGTCGGCGCAAAAGGGTCCCAAAAAGCCCTAACGCGCGCCGAGCTCCCGGACCCAGATGTTGCGAAAGCTGATTGGTGGGCTTGGATCGCCGTGGGCCTGAAGCAAAATCGGCAGCGCACCATGCGCCTTGTACGACGGCGCTCCGATGTAGCGAGTGAAGCCCTTAAGCGCCGTGTGATCCTGCACGAGCACGCCGTTGTGAATCGCGGTGACGTAACCGGGCGACTCGACTGAACCATCGGCCTTGAATCGCGGTGCGGTGAAAACGACATCATACGTCTGCCACGCTCCTGGCTTGCGCATCGCGTTCACGAGCGGCGCCGTTTGCTTGTACAGACTCCCGGCTTGACCGTTCACATACGTCGTGTTGTTGTACGAGTCGAGGATTTGCAGCTCGTAGCCGTCTTCGCCATCGTACGCGAGATACAGTCCGCTATTGCCGCGCTCCTGTCCGACGAATTTGTCGAGGCCGAGCGGAATGCGCCATTCGATGTGGAGTTGGAAGTCGCGAAAGCTCTGCTTTGTCATGATGTCGCCCGACGCCTTGTTGACCGTCATGATCCCCTTGGCGACGGTCCACCTGGCCGGTGATTTGTCCTTCGCGGTCACCCATGCATCAACCGTCTTGCCACCGAACAGCACAATCGCGTCACTCGGCGCGCCGGATGCAATCGCTGCTGGTGTGATGATTCGCGGGACCGGCGTCCAGACTTCGGTGAGCTTCGGATCGCCCGTTGCCTGCCCGCCTGCGCTGTGCCAAGCGATGGCGACGCTGGTGAGAAGCGCAACGACGCGGACCGTGGTATGGCGGGGCATCGATGTGGACCGGTGGGAAGTTGGGGGTGATCAGGGGACCAGCAACACGTCTTCAACGTTGCCCGCGTCGCCACGACGGAGCAACTGTACGGCGTAGCGCACGGCTTCGTGCTCGCGCGGCCACGCGAGGGTTTTGATGGCCGCTACCGGCGTCCGCCAACGCAGCGCGTCATGCTCAACCCCCAGTGTCACCTTGGGCGCAGCACCGACAACCGCGGCAAAGCCGATCGCCATCTGCACACTGTCGTTCTGGTGTAGGTAGAAGGGGTTCACGGTGAGGCTGTAGAGTCGCAGCACGTCAAGCCCAGTCTCTTCCATGACTTCGCGTCGTGCTGCGTCTGCGGGGCGCTCTCCCGGCTCGATGCTCCCGTGCACGACCTCCCAGGCGCCGGTGCAGCGCACCCCCGCGGCGCGACGCAACGTGAGTACCCGCCACCGATCGCGACGTCCTGCGGGCGCAGGAGCGAGAACCACAACGTCCACTATTCCAACGTCGATGCGAGTCGTGCGCGACGGTGGATTGGTCTGCGCTGCCGGTTCCCGCGACTTGGCGATCAGCTCCTGCGGACTGGGCGTCATGCGCGAATGGTACTGAGTCGCTTGCCGGACAGCGAGCGCGGCGGCGAACTTCCCTGCTGCGCGCGCGGACACATTTACGACCGCGCCCGAGTTTCGCTTCCCGACCCACCAAAGCCCCGCCGCTTGTGACCTCCTTCGCCGATTTCCGCGCCAAAGCCTCTGAATGCCTGAACGATGGAGGACTAGTGCCTGTCTGGCGCGACTGTCTGCTCGATCAGTGCACGCCTGTGGCGGCGTTCGCAAAGCTGCGTCGCGGTCCATTTGCTTTCCTGCTCGAGTCAGCGCCGGCCGGTGGAGAGACGTGGGCGCGGTACACATACCTCGGCACGGAGCCGCGCGGCGCGTGGAGACTTCGCGACGGGGTTGTCGAGGATTGGAATGCGGAACACGGCTGGCACTCGGCGCGCACGCCAGCCGATCCGATCGCCGACCTGCGCAACATCATTCGCGACATGCGTCCGGTCGACGCACGCGATCTTGGTCCGTTCTGGAGTGGTGCAGTCGGATTTTTTGCGTACGATGTCGTGCGACACATCGAGCATCTGCCGCACGCACCGCCGCGCACCATGAACTACCCGGACGCCTGCTTTGTCTTCACCAACGCATTGGTGGTGATCGACAACTGGCGTGGACAGGCCCGCATCATCGTTTCGGTGCCGGTTCCCGCGGGTGCGAGCGAAGACCAGCTCGTGGCGCTGCACGCCGACGCGACGCGCACACTTGAGGACACGATCGATCGGTTGTACGGACCGGATGTGTTGGCGCCGCTTGCACTCGATACGAATGCACCGCCAGCGGTCGCGCACTCCAACTACACGCGCGAGAAGTACATGAAGGATGTGGCGCGCATCAAGGAATATATTCTGGCCGGCGATGCGTTTCAGGTGTTGCTCGCACGGCGACAGCAGATGCCGCTCGATTTCGACACGACCGACTTGTATCGGGCATTGCGGGCGCTGAATCCGTCGCCATACATGTACCACCTGCTGCTCGACGGAATGGAGCTTGTGGGCAGTTCACCCGAGCTGCTCGTGCGCGTCGCCGACGGGACCCTCACCGTGCGGCCGATTGCGGGCACGCGTCCACGGGGCAAGACGGCCGAAGAAGACGCCGCACTGGCCGCCGAGTTGTTGGCGGACGAAAAGGAACGCGCGGAGCATGTGATGCTCGTCGATCTCGGTCGCAATGACGTAGGACGGTTGGCGAAGTACGGCACCGTGCGCGTCACTGATCTGATGACTGTGGAGCGCTACTCCCATGTGTTTCACATCGTCAGTCAGGTCGAGGGCGAACTGGCGGATAATTCGAGTGCGCTTGACGCGTTCCGTGCCGTGTTCCCCGCAGGCACGATGTCGGGCGCACCGAAAGTGCGCGCGATGCAGATCATCGATGAGCTCGAGCCCGAACGCCGGGGTGCATACTCCGGCGCGATCGGCTTCATCGGTGCGGGCGACACTCGCATGGATCTGGCGATCACGATTCGCACCTGCGTCATCGCCGAAGGGGTCGCGTCGGTCCAAAGCGGCGGCGGCATCGTGCACGACTCCATTCCCGAGATGGAGTGGGCTGAAACCGAGAACAAGGCGCGCGCAATTCTGACCGCGATCGGGCGAGTGCGTGCAGCAAACGCCGTTGCGGTGGCCAAGAGCCGCACGTCGCTTGACGCCTCCGCATTGCAGCCAGCATAGCGATGTCGTTTGTCCTCGTCTCACCTGAGGGTGACCGGCGCTTCACGCTTGAGGACAATGCAGCGTTGATCGTGGGACGTGAATTGACATGCGGACTGCCGATTCTCGATCCGCGTGTTTCGCGACGGCACGCGGAAGTGCGTTCTTGCGCCACTGAGGTGGCCGTGACCGACCTCGGCTCTCGCAACGGGACGTGGATCAACGGCGAGCGGGTTGAACAGGGGAGCGCGCATGCCGGCGACATCGTCGCCTTTGGCGGCGTGTCATTCATGGTAGTCGATTCATCCGCCGAGCTCACCGGATCGATGTATCGTCCTCCGCTCTCGACGTCACCGACGATCGTGCGCGAACGTTCGATGCCGGCGCGCGACGCGGCTCTTGCCGAGGTAGCCGGCCAGCGGCTCGCGCAGCTGGTGGCGAGTGCACAGCGACTCGGTGCTGTGAACAGCGTCGAATCGATGTTGCAAACGATCGTCGACGATCTCTCGATATCGCTCTCCGCCGATCGCGTCGCTGTCTTGCTCCCCGATGCGTCGGGCGAACTGGTTCCGCGCATCGCCCGCGACCGACTTGGCAGCGATGTCGTGCGCGCGGTGCCACGCGCGATCGCCGCAGGAGTGGCCGAACGCCAGGTGGCACTGATCACACACGACGCGCGCGAAGATACGCGCACCGCAGGCGCGACGGTGGTGAAGCAGGAAATCCGGTCCGCGATGGCTGCACCGCTGCTCGGCGATGGTGGTGTAACACTGGGCGTGCTGTACGTCGACAATACGCATGACACGCATGCGTTTGTCGATGCTGATCTCGACTATCTCATTGCGTATGCGGGGCTCGCTGCGGTTACCGCCGAGCGGGAGGTGACGGCCGCACGCCTGCACAAGGCGACACAGATCCGCGAGAACTTCGAGCGCTATTTCACTCCGCAACTTGCCGAACGTATCGCGCTCGAGACGGGTCAGATCACACCCGGTGGCGAACGTCGACTTGTTGTGGTGCTGTTCAGCGACATCCGGGGTTTCACGGCGCTCGCCGAAACCATGCCGCCAATGCAGATGGCCGCGCAGCTGAACGAGTATTTCGAGGCGATGGTCGAGTGTGTGTTCCGGCACAACGGCGCGCTGGACAAGTTTATTGGCGATGCCCTGCTCGCCTATTGGGGCGCGCCTGACGCGTTTGTCGATGACACTGATCGCGCGATCGCCGCGGCAATGGACATGCAACGCGAAATCATTCGCCTGAATGCCGGTTGGCACGCACAGGACCGGCCGACACTTGGCATTGGGATCGGCGTGCATCGGGGCGATGCGTTCGTCGGCAACATCGGCTCACCGCGTCGTCTCGAATACACGTTGATCGGGGACACGGTCAACGTGGCTGACCGCCTCTGCTCCAACGCAAAGCGCGGTGAGATTCTGGTCAGTGACGCTGTACGCCAGGCGTTGGTGCAGTCGCTCACCATGTTGCCCCGCCCCGATGTGATGCCTGAACGTCGCGCTGGTGGCGAGACGCAAGTGTGGTCGGTGGAGCTGCCGGCGTGAGCGTGCTGGCAAACATTCCCGACGTGACGACGCGCAGGGTCGCCTCCGGTGATGTCACCGGAGTGCAGCGCGTGGTCGACGCGCTGGTGAACATCGTCAGTCAGCATGGCACACTTTACGAATGGGCCGCAGAACGACCGCAGCCGCGCGCCCTGCGTGGCCGTGCACCGGTGTTTGTGGCGACGTTACCAGATCAGGATGAGATGGTGGTCGTCCGTCACGCGTGGCACGGTGGCCTGCTCGCCCCAGTGACAGGCGACCTGTTTCGCATGCCAACGCGTGCGCCAACCGAACTGGCACGCTCGTGGATGCTGTTAGGGATGGGAATTCCGACATCCGAGGTGCTGGGCTACGCACGCTACACCGCCCTACCGGGTTTTCGGCGCGTCGATGTCGTGACGCGGTTCATTCCCGACGCGTACGACTTGGGCATGATTGCCGCCGGGCTTGTGCCGCAGATTGATCGAGACGCAGCGCTGGTGGCAACAAAGACGCTGCTGGTGAAACTCGCCGCGTATGGTGTGATTCACCCTGATCTCAACGTCAAGAACGTTCTGGTGCGTCTGGATCGCGGCGGAGAGTTGGAAGCGTTGGTGATTGATGTCGACGTGGTGCGATGGGATCCTGCACGGCCGCCGATCGAGACGATGCGCACCAATGCAGCGCGGCTGCTGCGCTCTCTGCGCAAATGGCGCACGAACTTTGGTTGCGACGTTGCCGAGTCACGCATGGCTGCGTTTGAGCGCGATGCGATTGCCGCGACGCCACCGCTCGCGTCGATGTCGGTATCGGATGTGCACCAGGTGGCGCGGGCGTGACGCCGATTCCACCGCTGTCAGCCTCGGCGAAGCGGATCGGCATCGTGATGATGAGTGCAGTTGGCGACGCTGTACACGTCATGCCGATCATTCACGCACTCAAAGCCCACGCTCCATCGGCGCGCATCTCGTGGGTCCTTCAGCCAGGGCCCGCGACGCTGGTGCGCGGTCATCCGCTCGTTGATGACATTGTACTTTTTGATCGCGCGCGCGGGTGGCGGGCGTTTGTCGACGTGCGTCGAGAATTGCAGAGTCGTCCCTTCGACGTCGTGCTCGCGCTGCAGGTGTACTTCAAGGCGGGACTCGTCACCAGCTTCACCCATGCACCGATCAAACTTGGTTTTGACCGGGAGCGCGCGCGCGATGCGAATTGGTTGTTCACCACGCATCGCATTCCGTCCCACGCTGGTCAGCATGTGCAGGATCAGTATTTCGAATTTCTTGATGCGATGCACGTTCCACATGGCGCGCCACAGTGGTCGCTTGGTCCGTGGAATGATGAGGAGCGCAAGTGGCAGCGCAATTTCATCCAGCAGTTCGATCGGCCGATTGCGCCCATCGTCATTGCAACAAGCAAGGCCGCAAAAGACTGGATGCCGGAACGTTGGGCTGCCGTCTGTCACATGTTGTGGAGCGAGTTCGGGTTGCAGCCAGTGCTGGTGGGTGGTCGCTCGGAACGCGAAGTCGCCGCCGAAGCCATCATTCTGCGCAATGCGCCAATGGCGCACTCAGCACTCGGCAGCGGGTTGCGCAAACTGTCGGCGATTCTTGACGGTGCAGCAGTCGCGCTTTCGCCCGACACTGGACCTTTGCATCTCGCGATTGCGCTGCGTACGCCAGTGATTTCACTTGTCGGCTACACGAATCCCAAGCGCGTGGGGCCGTATGATTTCGCGCACGATCTCATGATCGACGCATATGGTGAGCCTGATGAGAACTATCCGATCGATATGACGTATCGGCTGGATCGGATGCCCCGCATCACAGTCGACGATGTCCACGCAATGCTGACACGCTGGCGTGAGCGGTATTCGACGGCCCGCCTCGCCGATCTCGCGACGCGCTTCTCACGCTGACTTATCGGCGCGGAGCGGTCCGTAGTCATAATGCAATCCATGCTCGCGCATGAGCCCGACCATGCGACCCAGTGGCAGCCCCATCACGGCAAAATAGTCACCATCGATTCGTTCGACGTTGGTAGCGCCGTAACCTTGAATTCCGTATGCGCCGGCCTTGTCCATCGGCTCACCGGTATCGACATACGCCGCGATGCGTGATTGATCGAGCGGCCGGAAGGTGACCGATACTGACTCCACGCCCGAGCGGAGGTGGCCACCGTACGCCACGGCGACTGCGGTGAACACGGTATGTGTGCGGCCGCTGAGTTGCGTCAGCATGGCGATCGCATGAACGCGGTCGACAGGTTTACCGAGGATCTCACCGTCGATGACGACGATCGTGTCGGAGCCGACGATCACGGCATCTGGATTGTCCAGTGCGAGAGCATCGGCTTTGGCGCGCGCCAGTCGCTCGCAATACGGCACGGGCGCTTCGTTCGGACGGACGGTTTCGTCGACGTCTGCCGGGCGGACTTCGTGTGTGATCCCGATGAGCGTCAGCAGGTCGCGTCGCCGCGGCGACTGCGAAGCAAGAATGACACGAGGACGCGCGGGCGTGGAAATGACTGGGCTGTGCATGTGCGGTAAATTACCCGCGTCGGCAACTCCACCGACAGCTGCAGCGACACCGATTCTTCAGGTCGAACATGTCCGACGAACAGCATTTCGAGACGATCGCCATTCGCGAGCAAGCGCGGATGACGCATGAGCGGGAGCACTCGGTGCCGCTCTATCTCACCTCCAGCTTCCGTTTCGATGACGCCGAGCATGCGCGCGCGCTGTTTTCCGAGGAAGTGCAGGGAAACATCTACAGCCGATATTCCAATCCGAACACCGATGAATTCGTGCGCAAGTTGTGCCTGCTCGAAGGGGCGGAAGACGGACTCGCTACGGCGAGCGGCATGGCCGCAGTATTCACGGCGCTCGCCTCGCGATTGAGCGCGGGCGATCATGTCGTGTCGTCGCGTGCGCTTTTTGGTTCGACGCATCAGATCTTCACACGCATCTTGCCGAAGTGGGGCGTGACGTCGACGTATGTCGACGCTGCGGATCAGGATGGGTGGGTCGCCGCGATTGGTCCGCAAACGAAACTGCTGTTCATCGAGACCCCTTCCAATCCCGGCCTTGAGTTGATCGATCTCGCGTGGCTTGGTGCGCTTGCGCGCGAGCGCGGAGTTTTGCTGATGGTCGACAACTGCTTCGCGACGCCGTATCTGCAGCGCCCCATCGAGCACGGTGCCTCCATCGTGATTCACTCCGCGACCAAGTACATCGACGGTCAGGGACGCGTACTTGGCGGCGCCATCCTTGGTAGCGCAGCGCTGATTGCCGACGACCGATTCTTTGCGCGACATACGGGACCGTCCATGAGCGCGTTCAATGCATGGGTGCTTTCAAAGTCGCTCGAGACGCTGGCCGTGCGCATGGATCGGCACTGTGCCAATGCACTCGCCGTGGCGCGTCATTTTGATGGACACCCGGCACTCGAATCGGTGCGCTATCCCTTCCTTCCGTCGCATCCACAGTACGCACTCGCCAAACGCCAGATGTCACAGGGCGGTGGCATCGTGGTGCTTGTTGTAAAGGGCGGAATTGAATGCGGGCGTCGCTTTCTCGACGCGATCAAGCTCTGTTCGCACTCACCAAATCTTGGTGACACACGTTCCATCGTCACGCACCCGGCATCTACGACGCACAGCAAACTCACCCGTGCGGAGCGCGAGGCTGTCGGGATTTCGGACGGCCTGGTCCGAATCAGTGTGGGTCTTGAACATGTGAACGATGTGATCGCCGACCTGGAACAGGCGCTGATGCAGTCCACTCGCGGTTGAACGCAGTCGGTACAACGCATCCGACTGTAGCTGTTCAGTTTGCGGTCAGTATTGCGGGACGCACCGCCAGCTCCACGAAGGTTTGGCAATTGGGTTTGCACTCAGTCAGATGTGCAAATCTGGGTGGCTCGTTTTGCCTTTCTTCAACAGAAACCGGAGGCGAAGCGTCGTTATAGAGGCTGGCACCACGTGGGGGATGTGATAGCTTTGTTGCGGTGCCAAAATTGCGTCATGGTCGGCCATCGGGATTTGCTGAGCTACTCGCTTCCCGCTCGAGCCAGATCGTCACGGGCCCGTCGTTCACGAGTTCAACATCCATCATGGCACCAAACTCGCCTGTTTCGACAATGGCGCCGTGATTTCGCAGCAGCATCAGGAATTGTTCATACAGCGGGATAGCAATAGATCGTGGTGCCGCCGCAATGAAGCTTGGCCGGCGCCCCTTGCGTGCATCACCATACAACGTGAATTGGGAGACTACGAGCAGTGTCCCACCTTGCTCCACCACGTCGTGATTCATTTTCTCCGCCGAGTCGGGGAAGAGACGGAGGCCAATGATCTTGTCGGCCATCCAACGCGCCTCGGCGATCGTATCCGTGTGTGTGAATCCGACCAAAACGACGTACCCCGGTCCAATGCGTCCGGAGATCCTGGCAACCATGTCAGGTGTTTCCGGCCGGATTCGAACTTCAGCTCTGCTTACTCGCTGCAGTAGAATTCGCATGGCGCAATAGTCTCGCCGCCGTCCGTCACCGACGGAAGGGTGGCAACAATGCCAATCAAGACATCCGTGCAACAACGACTTGCTCTCCAGTTCAATCTCGTGCCGCGTAGCGGCTCCACCGACGCCGATACCGCCTTTCTTGACGCTTGCGTCGTTTGGTTGGGGCTCGAGCATGGTCAAACCCTTACCTGGAATTCGCCTTCCAATCACACGCTGGACGGCGGTCGAATTCTTCGCTGGGCACCCTATCGCCACGACGGCCAGGCGCTGGCTGACATTGTGGTCCACGCTCCTGACCCGCTCGATCGGTCGTTGCAATGGTCCACGCATGTCACCTACGTCTCGACGACAGCAGCGAACGGAGCCGCGACGCACCAGTTGAACATTCGCGTCGGTACGGACGGCGGATCGCCTGCGGGCGCTACGCCTCCAGTGCGCGCGCCTCGACTCCTCCCGGAGCTTGACAGCTACTTCACGCTGGTGGCCAACGATGGGCCGCTGCAGCGTGTCCCGACGCAGCTCGAAGCGGGGACGCTCGATGCATTCGTCCGCTTCGTGCTCTGCGATCCGGCGCGCACGATGCCAGTGTTGCTTCTCACTGAATTGCCCGATGGCGGCTACGTGTTGCCTCCTGAACAATTTGCCGGCGAGCTGTTTGGACTCGGCCTTTGTTTCATGCTCCGGCACTCGGACACGTTTGCGCTCTCCGACGCCGTTGGCGGACATGCCCGCAGCGTTTTCCTCGGTTCCGCTCGCGCGTACTTGCCCGGTTTCTCGCTCGAAGCCGACCCGTTTCAGCATCCGCTCGTTCTGGCGCGTGCGCTTGCGCTCCCAGGCGAACGTCGTCGCCTCGTGCAGCGACTTGCTGAAGTGTCGGTGCAGCGCCCCTTGTCGGAGCCTGCCATCGTCGACACGCTGCGTGATCTCCGCGCTGCAGCCTATGGCAAGCGTCC
>JAYUWD010000194.1:0-1768 GCA_043753735.1 Gemmatimonadaceae bacterium | reverse complement strand
CAGCAACAAACGAAGGCAGTAGAGTTTCGCGTAACATCAACATGCCGAACTTCAGCAGGGAGGATAGGGCGTGATCGCCGGATGTCTCGCACTGAATGCGTCCTACGAGCCTCTCACGATGGTGCCGCTGCGGCGTGCACTGCGACTCGTGATCGATGGCAAGGCGGAAATCGTGGAAGCGGAGCACGAACGTCCTGTGCGCTCGGAGCGGCTGGCGTATCCACGTCCAGCAGTGATCCGGCTCACGCGCTTCGTGCACGTGCCTCGCCGTTTCCGTCGCCAGGTCACGAACACGTTTCTTTTTGCGCGTGATGATTATCGCTGTCAGTACTGTGGGCGTATCTCAGCGGAGCTCAAGCCCCGCGAATCACTCACGCGCGATCACCTTATCCCGATTTCCCGCGGTGGGCTGAACGAATGGACCAACGTCGTCACCGCCTGCAGCAGCTGCAACACACGCAAGGCAAATCGTCTGCCTGACGAAATCGGCATGCATCCGCTCCACACGCCTATCGAACCACACTTCGTGCACCTGAGCTGGGCAGTGCGACGCCTCACGCCAGTTCAGGCGCAGTACATCCGGGTTTTTTACGGCGAAGCGACGTTGCGTCAACTCGAAGAAATCGAACGCGCCACCACGCGCGGGGCGACCCATGCACACGGTCATCGGATTCCCCACGCGCCACACGCATCACATGCTGCACCTCACAGCCCAGACGCGCTAGCGCCGTAGCGCCGTAGCGCTAGAACACGATGGTGGGAGAGCGTGCTTCAAAATGCCGCACTTCGCCGCCAAGCAGTTTCGTCACGAGCGTTCGAACCCCGGTGCCCAATGCGGTGCCGGGGCTTCGTTTTCCCTGCAGGGCCGGTCGTGCTTCACCACGCAACCACCGCTGCAATTCATCGAGATCGCTCATCTCCATCGTCAGCAAGTCCACTTGCACCACGAAGTATCCGCGACGGCCTCGCGACGGTGCGGCGAGATCGGGAGTATATGCGAGTTCACTCGCGGCTCGCGCATCCGCAAAGTTACTGTAGCTGCCGAGCGCCGTCAGCCGATCACCGGTTCGCCGTGTTACGTCGTACGTGCGATCGATCAGGTCGTAGCTGACAATCACGTCCCATTCGTCGCGCGCGAACAGTTGGTCGAACCAACGACCGAGCGTCCAAAGCTCTGCACGCATGTGCAGCCGCGCGGGGAATCCGTTCCGCAGCAGTTCGTCAAATGGCTTTTCACCCAGCACCGAGCGTAGCGCCACCGTCGGCGCCGATGGCGACGTGGATGGCGTGATGTCTACGCGCGCTTGTGCGGTAAGCGCGCGCGCAAAAAACAACAATGACAGACCCAATGCGAAACGCATTCGGCCCCGATGAAGTCGCGACATGCTCAGAAGCGGTGCCCGAGTCGCACATAGACGTTGGGCTTCAGTCCGCTCTGGGAAACGGCTTGCGCGATGTAGACGCCAAAGTCGCCGAAGTCGACCCCGCCCCCGATGTCTGAGCGCCAGCTTCCGATGTTCGGCACTGCGTTGGACGCGTAGCGCAGCGACGAGTCGTTCCCATTAACCAACCAACCGCGTCCGCTGTTCGCGAACACCACCCAGCTCCCATCTGCGCTGAAATGACTGGTCGCCCAACGCCGATCGCCAAACCAATCACGATCGCCAAAGAGTCGGACACGAAAATCACCTTTCCATTCTGCCTGCAGCAGAATCATCCGCTCGCACTGCGCCGGCCGACCCAATTGCACATACGACGCGCCGCTTCC
>JAYUWD010000193.1:0-5611 GCA_043753735.1 Gemmatimonadaceae bacterium | reverse complement strand
GGACACCCCAATGGGGTACTCCGTCTCGGCCGCATCGTCGGGCTCGGCATCACGAACGACTGACGCACCGCCGCCCAGGACAAGCAACCGATCTCGGTCGGCGGACGCGTTCGAATGAATGCCTCTGTCGGCGAGCGCCAGCCTACTAGGCGCTTGCATGGCTCGCTCATGTTTGACGTCGTGCGTGAGATATGTTCTCACTCGCTCCGACCGCACAGGCGGGCCAAGCGCCGCGGACTCGCGCGCGACGCGGCCGTTGCCCTGGGCAACTTCGCCGCCGCCGACGAAGTCGAGTTGCTGAGAAAATCGCTCGAAGACGCCGCCAAACACCGCCAGACACCGGCGAGAGTACCCGGAGGGTGCAGTGGGGGAGTGGCGTGTCTGTCGGGTCATTGCACTTCGGTGGGCGCGAACGGCGCAGGCGCGTGAGCAACAGCTAAGGAGTCCAGGGCGTGAGCACCCCGAAGCACCGTATGCGGCAGGCACCCATCGCGCTCGATGGATTACGGGCCCGTGCGAACCGCCCGTATGCGCGAGAGAAGCGGTCGTTCATCGAGCGGTTCGTGCCGCCGGCGTTGACGAATTTGACGGCGCGTGTCTTCGCGCGCTCGCGGCCCGAGGCCTAGGCGGCGCCGCGTTCACGCATGCGGTGTTGGTGAATCTCGATACCGACGATCACGCCGCGCTCGAGTAGCGCCTCGACGCCATGGTGCGGGCGGGCACTCTCGCCGTACTGCGTTCGAACATCCGGACCATCCACGGCGATGCCAATCACGTGGTGGCCGAGCTCCACCGGTTGATCCCGCGCTGGGCCTACGTGTGCGCCTTCGTTCACTTGGAGAGCCCGAGGCAGTGGCCGTGGCGTTTTATAGAGTGCTGCGCCGTGCATGCCCGCGTATCGATGCCTACGTGCTCTTCCCCGACGACGTAGAGCATGCCGAATCGATTGTCGCGCATTTGGACCATGATGCCGCCGGCAGCCCGCCTGGCATCATGGTCGCGCGCCACCGGTTGTCGATTGGGCGATTGATGACACTTCTCGGATGACGGGTAGCCTCGCCGCGGTTACTGTCCTCGCACACCTCTCCTGTTGTAGCTGTAGCGGGACGATGCGCCACGCGGCTCTGCCGCGTAACACGTTGCGTCATTGCGACATGCGTCAAATGGCCGGCGGGAAGTCTTTTGGTCCCACCTTTGCACTCCTAGACAGTGAAGTCATCTCTCAGGAGGCAACGTGGCAAACAAGACATACAAGACACCCGGAATACCGATGCGCGCGGCGAGCGGTGTGGGATTCGCGGGAAGCGGGGTGCGTATGACGGCCATGGCGGCAATGCTCAGCATGCTTTCGCTGACGGCTGTTCATGCCGCTGGAGCTCAAGAGCGCGGCCGTGCAGCCGAGCGTGGCCGGGGCATGCAGGATCGCGGGCGTGACTCGCAGGAGATTCCCCCGGGCCATCTGCCGCCCCCGGGCGAATGCCGTGTCTGGTATGACAACCGCCCGGCCGGGCAGCAGTCGCCGCCCACCTCATGCGACAATGCCCGGGCCGTGGTCGCGCGTGCGGGTGGACGAGTGATCTACGGCGACGCGGCCCGTAAAAAGGATCGGGGACGGGATGATCGCGGCCGCGATGACCGCCGGCGGGACAAGGAGTGCGACGAGAAGGATCGCCGGAAGGGTGAGTGCGGGACCGACCATCGCGACGATGACCACTATCCCGACCGAGGCCGCGACGGCGACCGAATTCCTGACCGCGATGGCGACCGCTATCCCGACCGCACCTACCCGCGCACCCTACCCGAGATGGTGTGGGGTGTGATCTTCGGTCGCGGCGAACGCCAGAACGAAGTGCGACAGTGGGTGGGTGGTGAGCCGGTCCGGGCGACGTTCACGGACGCCGACCACAACGGCACTCCGGAAGCGGTCACGTGGACGGACTCGGCTGGCCGCATCGTGCAGCGCTGGATCGACGTCAACCACGACGGCCGGGCGGACCGAGTTGCTTTTTATCAGAACGGCAAGATCGTGCGCGTCATCCCCTAGCTCGCAGCAGCAGGTCAGATTGATGACGAACCGTCCCAGCCAGTGGCTGGGACGGTTCGTCTTTCCCCGCTCCAGTGGTGCGGAGCGGCACCGCGCACGAGAGGCAGGAGGATGTTGGGCTAGGGCGCTCGCCATCAGTCGAGACCTTATTCGTGGTACGAGTGGAGGCACTTCTTCGGTGTGCATGTTTGCCGCGCCTCCCTTTTTTGATGGTGTCGGGGTCACGGCGTACGAAGCATGATCTGAGGCCATGCGGAATCGTGGCATCCACACGATTGCGATCCTGACCACACGACGTCTTCGGCGGCAGACCGTTCGGTGTCGAGCCCGGTTGAATTTCCGATCCCGGCGACGCCAGATTATATACAATATCCAACCAAACCCCCGCCGTCCGCGCCTCGTCCCGCCTCCCGGATCGAGCGGCCCGGATCCACGCTGCCCTGAACTGCCGCCCCCATGTCTCCGAATCGGCGCGACTTCCTGAAAACCGCCAGCGCGGCTGCGACTGGCGCGATCTTGCTGCCCCAGCTGAACGTCGCGGCCCAGTCGCCCGGTCTGACCGCATTGGACGACTCTGCCGCGCCGACACTGCTGCGCAGCGCGCGGCGCGTGCAACCGTTTGCGCTGTCGCAGGTCAAGCTCAGCGAAAGCGTGTTCACGCAAAAGCGCGACCGCATGCTTGCGTATGCAAAAGGGTATGGCGGGACCGACGACGTCTTCGCTGGACCGGATCGCGTGCTCTCGATCTTCCGCGCCAATGCGGGGCTCGACACCAAGGGCGCGCAGCCGGTGGGAAGCTGGGAGAATGGCACCGGCTACCTGCGAGGCCATTACGCCGGCCACTTCATGAGCATGCTGGCGCAGTCGTACGCCGGCACCGGCGATGCGATTTACAAGCAGAAGCTGGACTACATGGTTGGCGCGCTCGCGGAATGTCAGGCGGCGCTCGCCGAGGCCGCGAAGCGTCCGACGGGGCGTGTAGTCGGACGGTTTGACCGCGCGCTGCGGTTGAGCGGATCGCCGATCGGCCTTGCGGAGCATGTGGCGCTGCCCGCTGGCGTGATGAACGGGCTGCGCGACTTCACGATCGCGTTATGGATCAACCCGTCGCAGTACGATCGTGAACGTCTCTCCGACGCACGCGCCGCGACGGACCTGGCGACGCTCACCAACGGCACCGCGATCTTCGACTTCGGACGCCCGAACCCGCAGTTCGCCGAAGCCGCGCAAACACGCATGTATCTCACCGTACGCGCGAGCAACGACACACCCGTGCCGCGCTTCGCCATCACCACCAGCGGCGCGGACGGTGAGCAGCGCCTCGATGCCCCCACGCCGTTCCCGATCGATCGATGGACGCATGTCGCCATCACGCGTTCGGGCACCACGACCACGATGTACGTAGACGGGCAGCCGGTCGCCACCAACCCCAACATGTCGCTCTCGCCGGTTGATCTGGGCGAAACGACGGGCAACTGGCTCGGCCGGTGTCAGTTCCCGCAGCGCAACATCTCGTATCTCAATGCGCAGCTCGACGCGTTCCAGATCTTCGATCGCGCGCTCTCCGCCCCCGACGTGCAATCGCTGATGACGTCGGCCGCCGGGTCCACCGGCGGGGGCAACGTGCTTGCGTATCACTTCGACGAGACCGACGGCGCGCGCGTGGAAGACTCGTCGGGCAAGGGCCGTCATGGCACGGTCATCGCACTCACCGACGGTCGCCGTCATCCGGGCTTTCTGTCGGCCTACCCCGAAACGCAGTTCATGCGGCTCGAGGAGTTCGCGACCTACGGCGGCAACCAGGGGATCTGGGCGCCGTACTACACGCTGCACAAGATCATCGCGGGATTGCTTGACTCGCACACGCTCACCGGCAACGCGCAGGCGCTGGATGTCGCATCGAAAATCGGCGACTGGACGTACAGCCGACTCTCCAAGCTGCGCCCCGAGCAGTTCGATCGCATGTGGAACATGTACATCGCCGGCGAATACGGCGGTGCGAATGACGCTTTTGCCAGTCTGCATGCGATGCGCCCCGACAAGCCCGAGTATCTCACCGTCGCGCGCTATTTCGACAATCGCAACGTGAAGGATCCGACCGTCACCGGCACGGATATCCTCGATGGTCGGCATGCGAACCAGCACATTCCGCAGTTCATCGGCTACCTGCGCGTGTACGAGCAGAATCACATGGCGGAGTACCGCACGGCGGCGAAGAACTTCTGGGATATGGTCGTGCCGCATCGCATCTACAGCAACGGCGGACTTGGCGTCGGCGAGATCCTGCGCAAGCGCGACGTGATTGCGGGCTCGCTTTGGTCCGAGCCGAACAACCGGGATCACGCCGAAACGTGCTGTGTGTACAACATGCTCAAGCTGTCGCGGGATCTGTTCTTCCACGATCCCGACCCGAAGTACATGAACTACTACGAGCTCGGACTGTTCAATCAGATCCTGGGCTCCCGGCGCGACAGTGACAGCACCACTAGTCCGGAAGTCACCTACTTCCAGCCCGTGCGGCCGGGTGAGCAGCGGCGCTACGGCAACGCGGGCACGTGCTGCGGTGGAACAGGACTCGAGAATCACACCAAGTACCAGGATTCCATCTACTTCAAGTCGGCCGACGACGCGACACTGTACGTGAACCTGTACATCCCGTCTGTCCTCGAGTGGCGCGACAAGGGACTCACCATCGAGCAGGTCACGCGGTATCCCAACGAAGGCGCTGCCACGTTCACGATGCGCGGTGCCGGTCGACTGGCGGTGTCGCTGCGCGTGCCCACGTGGGTGCGTCGTGGCTACACCGTGTCGGTGAACGGCGTCGCGCAGGCGCTCACCGCCACGCCTGGCCAGTACGTCACGATCGCCCGGCAGTGGAAGTCTGGTGACCGCATCGACGTGCGCATGCCGATGAGCTTCCGCGCCGAGGGAGCGATCGATGACGCAAGCGTACAGGCGCTGTACTTCGGGCCGACGCTGCTGACCGTGCAGGCGCCGCCGGTGGTGTCCACCGCAGGTCAGGCCGCGGATGGCGCATCGGCCGCGGCCGCGGTGCCGACCGAGACGCGCGGAGGACGCCCACCGGCGACCACGGCCACGCTCGAGACCGGGCTGCTCAAACTGTCGTTGTACAAACACTTCACCCTTGCCGGGGATTTTGGCGCGATGATGACGCCCGTGGCCGGCAAGCCGCTGCACTTCACTGCCAACGGCATGACACTCGCGCCGATTTCGTCGGCCGATCCGCAAGCCGGCCCAACCCTGCCGTACCACATGTACGTGCGCCGCCACGAGCCGGCGATCGTGTTCGGCAGCGTCGATACGGGGGTGGCGAATGCCAGGCGCGATGATGGCACGACGTTCCTAGACGCCGTGTGGGCCGGCGCGCCGTTCCGTACGCATGCGCAGTTCATGACGCGAGTGGAGCTTACGGCGACGGAGTGGCGGGCGGCGGGTCGGATGACCCCGGCCGAGCAGTCAACCGCGGCGCAAGGAGCCCGGACGGCGGCACGGGAGTTGGCGGGATGATCCTCGCGGACAACGCTACCGTCTGGTCAGCTCGATCAC
>JAYUWD010000192.1:0-1770 GCA_043753735.1 Gemmatimonadaceae bacterium | reverse complement strand
AACATAAACACCGTCGACCAAGCCGCGTATTTTACGCAAGGTCAAGGCAATGGCCAACCCAGCTTCAAGTTGACGGTGCTCCCTACGACCACCGTACCCGAACCGTCAACGGTGATCCTGCTCGCTATCGGTGCGACTGCCATCGTGCTGGTGCGCGGCCGGCGCAGAGCCTGACAGGCTGATGTGACGCCCGAAGCGTGTGAGCATCCAGGGCTTGCGTGAAGTAGCCTGTAAAGATCGGCAACGAAGGCGCCAGCATCCCCGGGATGCTGGCGCCTTCGTTGTCTGGCTAATGCAATCCGGCTACATGGCGAACCCGTAGCTCGCATTTACTCGCGCATTCCGAAAGCCGTGCGAGTCGTGCACATTCCCGGTCGTTCTCGCCACCTAAGGAGTGTGCATGCATCGCAAACTTTCCGCCGCCTTTGTCGGCGTCGTTGTTCTTGTCGTACAGATGGCCACACCCGTTCACGCACAACCCGGCCGGGGTGGCCGAAGTGGCGCGACCACCATAAAGCCCGGCGAAGTGTGCCCGCCAGGGACGACGGAAATTCGGCCGCGCAGCTGCTTGCCTCCCGAAATGCCCGCACCAAGTATCGTAGACTATCGCCCGAAGTCGACGCTGGTGACCTCCGCGCACATGGTGAAAACGGCCAAGTATCCGGTCATTGATTTCCATGGACATCCACAAGGACTCCTTTCGTCTGACGAGTCGATTTCACAACTTGGCGCATCCCTTGATGGTCTGAATGTGCGCATGATGGTGGCCGCCGATAACATGTCCGGTGATCGCCTGCTGCGCGCAATGGCGGTAATTCAGGGCTCGCCCAGAATGAAAGATCGGGTGCGTGTGCTGGCCGGAATCAACTTTTCGGGCGTCGGTCCTGGGTGGGCCGAGAAGGCGATCGCGCAACTCGAAGCGGATGTGAAAGCGGGCGCGGTCGGTGTTGGTGAAATTTCCAAGAGCCTCGGACTGTCGATGCGCAAACCCGATGGGTCGCGTCTCAAGATCGACGATCCAGAACTCGATCCGATCTGGGATGCCTGCGCGCGACTCAAATTGCCCGTGTTCATTCACACGGCAGATCCGCAGGAGTTCTTTCAGCCGCTCGACTATTCAAACGAACGGTGGCTTGAAATGTCGCTTTTCGGTGAGCGTCGTTACCCGGCGGACAGGTATCCGACCTTCGACCAGTTGATGACCGAGCGCGACAATCTCTTTCGCAAGCACAAGTCGACAACGTTCGTCGCCGCGCACATGGGGTGGCATGCGAACGATCTTGGTCGACTCGGCCGCATGTTGACCGAGATGCCCAATGTATATACGGAAGTCGGCGCCGTGCTGTATGACATCGGACGTCAACCACGCGCGATGCGGGACTTCTTCATTCAATTTCAGGACCGCATTCTCTTTGGCAAAGATTCGTTTCAACCGGAGGAGTATCCGTACTATTGGCGCGTGTTTGAAACGCGTGACGACTACTTCGACTATTATCGCGGCTATCACGCTTTCTGGAAGCTCTACGGCACCGATCTTCCCGATATCGTGTTGAAAAAAGTCTATTATCAGAATGCGCTCAAACTCACCCCGATGTTGCCGCAAACGGGATGGCCAAAGTAGTGCGACGTCGATACGCCCACGCGACTGACGCCGACGAGCGCGATTGTGCGTCGTCGTGAACGACGGGGAAGAGGGAAATACGTTTCCGAGTTGGGTGCTGCTGCCGTTGTATGAGGATTGGCAGAAACCACACTCGGGATACGAACGGC
>JAYUWD010000191.1:0-5616 GCA_043753735.1 Gemmatimonadaceae bacterium | reverse complement strand
CGCCCAGCCGACGCCGCGAACCGAAATCCAACACCCGACAGAGAGCGAAAGCCTTCGCGCGTCAGGATTTACGTGGCGTCGCCGACCCCCAGCGGGTGCACTTGCCACCCCATACATATCGCCCTGCCAAGCGAGCCGGTTCGGCGCGATCGGATCGCCGTGGGTTGTGTCGATCGTGACGACGCGTTCTCGGGCTGGCGGCCAGCCCGTCCGCACACATCAGACGCGCGACCCGCTTGGTATTGGTCGGCGGTCCCGCCGCCCGCAGCTGTTAATGCACTCGCCGGGCGCTCTACGTCTCCCCGCTCACCACAAAGGCGATCCGTACCTGGGCCATCACCACGTCGTCGCTCACCGCGCGCCCACGCCCCGGCCGCCGGCAATAGGCAGAGAAGCCGGCCACCGACAGCTTGAGCACACGGCGCATGAGTCGCACCGGGAACTCGCCCGGATGGCGCGCAATCACGCGCACCTCAACGCGACGCTTTCGCGACGTGCACCTCCCCTTTTTTGCGAAGGCGTACTCCTGGCGCAGCGTCGCCATCTCGCCTCGGAGGCGCCGCAACTCATGCTCCCGCGTCTCACACCTCGGCTCGGTCCCGGTCGGGTGCGCGTTGCGCTCCGCGCGGACCCACCCCCGCAACTGGTCCGGACGCACAGCCAACTCCCGACCGATCTGCGTCAGCGACGCGCCGCGCCGTAGGCCCTTCGCTCCGCCACCATCTGTACCGCCCCGCCTTGAACTCGCCATTAAACGCACGACGCTCACGCCGGACCACCTGTTTGCTCAACCCAAAGTGCCACCTCCGCCCCCAAAATTCGGGCGAGTCGGGCGTCCACAAAATCGGGTCAACCCCATATCGAGTCTCATGATCTTGGTAAACGTTCTCGAGAAAACTCCAGTCAAGACGGCATAGCGAGCCCTCGAAATGACCAGTGCGCTTGGGTGATCAAGCAAGATGGTTGGCAACCCCCGATTCACAGATGAGCTCGGCTGCGGCACATAAGCTTCCAGCGCTGCAACACCTTTTTTGATTGCGCGCTACTGTGAGCCATAGACAGCGTTCTGTTCCTTGAGCCTTCAAGCCACGGGATCACGCGCCCTAGAGCGGCTGATGGACAAGGGGACGAACCCGCCGCGTGCGCCCACCGAGCCAATGGAGCACGAACGGTTAGTGAGAGCGCGCTCAGCGAACCGAATGCGCCGTCATCATCCCCCAAAAGCGATCAATTTTGGTTCGCGAGACTTCCACATCGCAAAACCCGACATCCGCCAGCAGCGCCGTCAACTGGGCCGAGTTCAAGGCGCGTTCATGCGCCGAATCGAACAGTCGAAGCAGGCGGTCGAGCCACCGCATCGTGCGATAGTCCGTGCACCAGTCGCACACGACCAGCACACCGCGGGGGCGTAGCACGCGATACCACTCGCTCACCGCGAGCGCGGGGTCGTGCATGAAGTGCAGCGCACTCGTCGACACCACTGCATCCACGCTTGCGGAGGCCAGCGGAACCGCCGTGCCTGAGCCGCGCAGAAGCATTACGGTCGCGGGGAGTCGACGCGCCGCTTGCCCCAGCATTGCCTCCGTGATGTCCATCCCAATGCACGCCAGCCCCGTTTCGCGTTCGAGCGCGCGCTGGAGCAGTACGCCGGTGCCGCAACCAACATCCAACATCACCGTGCCTGCCTCAAGCGGCAGCGCATCGAGTGCAAGCGTGGTGGTGCGCTCGACATACCGCTGCCAGCGCGCGTCGTACCTTGCGGCCGCAGCGCCGTATTCGCGTTGCACCGCGCCCGTGCTCCGCGACGCAGCAGCTGGCGTCGATCCTGTCACGCGCGATTCACCAAGGCAGAGCGATCGGTTGACGTTGCAACACCTTTCGACGTCGGCGCCGGCGTCATCAACGACACCACAATCCCGGTCGCAAAAATCAGCGGAATTCCGTACATCGCCCACGGCCAGGTGTACCCGCCCGCGTCGCCAACCAGGACAAAGCAACCGACGCCCCACACAACGCCGACAATCGCCGATGCCCACGCGCCCGCGGTCGTCGCGCGCGGCCAGTGGAAACCGGCCAGCAAGGCAAACGCCAGCGCAGCGACGGGGATGTTGGCCAGAATGAGACGGTTCAGGATGTCGTCGACCAGCAGATTGGCGCCCAGCCACGACAGCAGCGCCAGCAACGCCATGGCCAAGCGCTGACCATGCACTGTCGACGCGAGCCGGAAGTCGGCGCTGAGCATTGCGGCCATCGCGCTCCACACACCGGCCAGCGTGGTGAATCCAGCGGTGAACAAGGTCGCCAAGCCGAGTCCGCGCACACCGGCCGGAAACCACCGCGCGATCATTGCCGGCACCACCATTTCAGGATTGGCCAACGGCGGCGCACTCGCCCGATAGATCGCCGCACCCAACACGGTCGCACCGTACAACAGAAAGATCACGACTGCCGAAATTCCCACGGCCACAAACGCCGTACGTTCATCCTTGGCGGCGAAGATCTTCTGTCCATACCAAGGGGCGGAGATGTAAGTGAAACAGGTGAGGACGATCAACGTTGTGACAAATCGAAACGGCAGCACTGGACTGTTCCACTGAGCCACGGGCGCGAACACCATTTGATCGGGGGTAAACACCGACGACAGCGCGCCGGGGCGCATAGAACTCCAGCCGATGTACAACAGTACGGGGAGCAACACTACGGTGAGCACGAATCCCACCTGATCGGAGCGCACGACACTCAGCAATCCACCGCGAACAACGATCAGCAGCACGACCACCGTCAACATGGCGGAAGTCACCCACGGAGAGCTGTCAGAAAGCAGCGGTGCAAAAATCAGGGAAAGCGATTTTACATATGTCGCGCTGAAGCCAGTCATGGCCAGCAACAGCAGTGCGCTCGCCACGCGGCCCATCGACGCGTCATATCGTGCGGCAAATAGCTCAGCGACACTCACCCGATCGAAACGCTTCCAGGCGCGGGCCACCGTAAGCGTATAAAAGCCCAGTCCAACCAGAAACACGATCGGCAACGCAATCGCCATCGGGCCGGCACGATAGCCCGCCGCGCTGAAAGCGAGCAACGTGCTGGTATTGAACTCCGTCATCACCAACGTGGTCACCAGTGGCCACAAACCGATGGAACGGTTGGCCACGAGATACGCGCTAGTGCTGGACGCTCGTTGTCGTCCAGCCCATGCCAGGAGTGCGATGACCAGCGTGAAGCCGACGATGTCGAGACGGTGCATGCAAGTTTGGCAAATGGTATGGATCTGGCGTACGTAAAACGACGTATTCCAGTTTACCCGACAGCAACGCGCGGATGCGGCCGCTTGCCGACCGATCGCACGATTCTACCGACGTCGTTCAACATCGTTCAGCGTCGTTCAACATCAATACCGCAGATGATTCGAGTGGCGCAGCTTCGGAAGTTTATAGTCGCGGGCGCGCTGCTCGCCTTGGTCGTGTACAGTACGGCCGCGGTCGCACAGCAGATGCCCGCACGTCAAGTAGCGCAGGCGCGAGGCACGGTGCGCTCGCAAGCCGGCCGACCGGTGGTTGGCGCCCGCGTCAGCACAGACGGCTCAACGTCGCGCACGCTGACCGACTCGACAGGTCGATTCCAATTGGACATTCCGGCCGGGCGCACGATCGAGCTTCGCGTTTCGGCCGTGGGGTATCGACCATCGAATGTGCGGATCACGGCGGCAAACGCGGGAAGTGTGCGCATCGTGCCGGTGACGCTGGCCGCAGTGTATTTGCTGGATCCGTTGAGCGTGGTAGCCAATCCCGAACGCCCGTTGTTGAACACGGAAAATGCCACAACCGGTGGTGCACTCGAACGCGCCGAAATCGCCGCGCTTCCTACCGATGCGCGCGACCCCATTGCGTTGCTATTCAACATTCCTGGAATTACGCAAGCGACGGGGTTTTTTGGTGACGCACCGGTGCTGTCGTTCAATGCGCAAAATTCCCTTTACACGTCGTATCTGCTAGATGGGCTCGATAACACTGAGGGTTTTCTTGGCGGGCCCCGCGTCGAATTTCCGCTCGCAGGCGTGCAACGCATCGACGCGCTGGTGAACAGTTATTCGGCCGCATTTGGTCGGTCTTCCAGTGGCATCGTGAATCAGCAGTCGCGCGCGGGAAGCAATGCAACGCACGGTGAGCTGTTCATTTTTGGACGTCCGGGAACTCGTCTCGGTATCGACGGCGACAACAAGGTGCCGTACGGCGCTCAGGCCGCTGCGGTACGACGTCGGCAAGAAGGCTTTCGTCGGTATCAGCTGGGTGGCGCCCTGAACGGACCGCTACTCCACAATCGCACCTTTTACTCGCTCGCCGCGGAATACACCGATGAGAACGAAGACCGTATCGGGTCCACGGCGCAGGCAACATTTCTTGGCACCGAGCGACGTCGAAAGGCGAAGCTGTTTGCGCGTCTCGATCACAGCTGGAGTGCGAATCAGTTCACCACAGTCCGGGCCGCGTATTCGCTCACCAATCGCGCCGGAACGGGCGCCGGTGTAATCACTCCCGAAGCCGACAACATCACGCAACGGTATGGTGGTCTGTATGCCATCACGCATCGATCGGTGCTCTCGAGCGGCCGAGCAAGCAATGTTTTCTCAGCGCAATTGGGCACGTACATCTGGAATTTCCCGCCGCGCAGCGAAGGCGCGCGACCACAGGTCACCATTGTCGGACCGGCTCCAAGTTTTGTGACGCAGGCCGTGGTCGGCTCCACCAACTTCGTGTTCGATGAACGCGAGACGCAGCTGCAGCTGCGGAATGTGTACGAACGCGCCATCGGCACAAGCCACACGCTCCGACTGGGCGGCGACGCGATTGCCGCAAAGTTCAGACTGTTCGCCGCCGGTACCAATCCACTCGGCTCGTATGTCGTCGTGAACAACGGCGAGATTCGCACGACAGCCGATCGTCCGCCCACGTACGCCGACATTCCGTCCACTATCAGGGTGTTGTCGTACACGGTCGACGCTCGGCCACAACGTGTGAATCTTTCGCAGGCAGTCATCAGTGCCTTCATCGAAGATGTGTGGAAGCTTTCGCCGAGTGTGACCGCAATTGCGGGGGTACGCTGGGAGTATGATGATGTCACGAGTCGTGGGCAGAGCAGCGCCGATCTGAGCGCGGTGCAGCCACGCCTGTCGGTCAACTGGTATCGGACCACGCGGAGTGTCGTGCGCGGCGGCATCGGTGTCTACGCCGGAAAGTTTCCCTATGCGACGCTGTCCGACGCGCAGCAGCTTGGTGCAAACGGGAACGCGACAGTGACCTTTGCCGGGTCGAGCGCGCCGACGTTCGGTCAAGGTGCGGCCGCGGCAGCCTTGGCCAGCGCGTCAGGTACGTTGCCACCGCGCGAAATATTTACCGATTTCCCGCGTGGCCTGAGAACGCCACGAAGCTATCAGGCCACCGTTGGTTATCAGACGCTCATTGGCGAAAGCTGGAGCCTGAGTGCCGATGTCGTTGGCTCGCGCACGATCGATCTTCCGCGACTGCTCGACTTGAACCCGATCGGGCGACAACTCTCGACGGCTGATACCGCAAACCGCCTTTGTGCATCGGCGACGAATTGTCCGGGCGATGCCAG
>JAYUWD010000190.1:0-5626 GCA_043753735.1 Gemmatimonadaceae bacterium | reverse complement strand
TGCCGCATCCGTCGCCATCAAGCACCGTGTACACGTTCGACCGCGACAGCTGCGCACCGGTCTGAAACGAGAACTGCACGAAGTGGCTGTCGCGCCCCTGACGCGCTTCGATCGTGCCGATGTGAAACGCCGACAACGACTCGCGCTGCACACGGGAGTGATGCAAGGTCGCACCGTCTTCAAGAATCACTTCAGTGACCGTGTTCGTGAAATACGTCGCGTCATCGAGCGCGACATAACTCTCGATCACACTCGCCTTCGCGTGACGCTCCACAATGATCAAATGACGAGGGTGCGACATCACACCGTCGCCGCTCGCATCGGTAACATGCAGCAGATGGACCGGTGTTTCCGTCACCATCTCCTTCGCGACGTGAATCAGCGTTCCTTCGCCAGCAAACGCCGCGTTCAATGCCGTGAAGCCATCACGATCGGCGGGAGCAGCACTGCCCAGATAGCGCTGCAACAGCTCCGGCTCGTCAAGGGCAGCCTGCGCCAGCGTCATCACCCGCACACCGTCGGGAAGCGCTTCGTGCGACGACAACGACGGCGTGAAACGGCCATTCAGAAACACCAGCATCGGCCATGCGCTGCCAAACGAAAACGCTTCCAGATGCGACGCATCGGTCGTCACACTCGCCGCGCGATCGGCCGCCGCGACAAAATTGGTTTCGGCGATCGACGAGACATTCGTGTAAGCCCAATCTTCACTGCGCGTGCTCGGAAAGCCGAGTCGCGCGAACGCTGCGGCTCCAGCAGTGCGCAGATCCTTGAGGGGAGCTGGTGCGCCTGACGCTGCAGAAGCAGTCGCCTGCGCGTGAAACAGTGTGCCGGTGCCCGTACTCACGCTGGTGCTCACGCCGCCTCCAGAACCCAGTCGTAACCGCGCGCTTCGAGTTCAACTGCGAGTGACTTGTCCCCTGACTTGATGATGCGACCACCGGCGAGTACGTGGACATAATCGGGGACGATGTAGTTGAGCAGACGCTGATAGTGCGTTACCACGATGGTTGCGTTGGTGGGGCGTTTGAGCGCATTCACGCCACCGGCCACAATGCGCAGCGCATCGATATCCAGTCCGGAATCCGTTTCGTCGAGGATGGCGAGCTTGGGCTCGAGCACGGCCATCTGCAAAATCTCGTTGCGCTTCTTCTCGCCACCTGAGAAGCCCATGTTGACCGAGCGATTCATCATCGACACATCCATGTCGACGAGCTTGAGCTTCTCTTCGACGAGATCGAGAAATTCCATCGGATCGACTTCGTCATGCCCCTGCGCACGCCGAATTTCGTTGTACGCCGCGCGCAGAAAGTACGCGTTCGTCACGCCGGGAATTTCGACTGGATACTGAAAGGCGAGAAACACCCCCTGCTGTGCGCGCACTTCCGGCGCCATCTCGAGCAAATTCTCGCCGTTGTACAACACTTCGCCGCTGGTCACTTCGTATGCGGGATGCCCAGCGAGCACCTGGGCGAGTGTGCTCTTGCCGGAACCGTTCGGTCCCATGATGGCATGCACTTCACCGGCGTTCACGGTAAGCGAGATGCCCTGAAGGATGGCGGTGCCGTCGACGGAGGCGTGGAGATCGCGAATAACGAGCATAGAAGAAACCACAAAAGTGGTGAGTTTTGAGTTTGAGTTTACAGCAGTGGGTTGAGTGACCGGAAACTCCAGACTCGAGCGCACCACTCGCAACTGCGTGCTTCGATTAACCGACGCTGCCCTCTAGCGTAATCCCCAGCAGCTGCTGCGCTTCCAGCGCAAACTCCATCGGCAGCTCCTTGAACACTTCCTTGCAAAATCCGCTCACAATCATCGACACCGCCTGCTCCGCGTCCAGCCCGCGCGCCTTGAGGTAAAAGATCTGATCTTCACCGATCTTGCTCGTGCTGGCTTCGTGCTCCAGCGTCGCGCTGTTGTTCCCCACTTCGACATACGGGAACGTGTGCGCGCCACACTGATTGCCGACCAGCATCGAGTCGCACTGGGTGTAATTGCGTGCGCCCTCGGCCTTCGGAAGGATTTGCACCTTCCCACGATAGCTGTTCTGCCCTTGCATCGCCGAAATGCCCTTCGACACGATTGTGGAGCGCGTGTTGCGACCGATGTGAATCATCTTGGTGCCGGTATCTGCCTGCTGACGTTTGCTGGCAACGGCCACCGAGTAGAACTCACCAACGCTGTTGTCACCTTGCAGGATCACACTCGGATACTTCCACGTAATCGCCGAGCCGGTCTCCACCTGCGTCCAGGACACCTTGGCGTTCTTCATCGCCTTGGCGCGCTTGGTGACAAAGTTGTAGATGCCGCCAATTCCGTTCTCGTCGCCCGCATACCAGTTCTGCACCGTGCTGTACTTCACCGTGGCGCCGTCAAGCGCGACGATTTCGACGACGGCGGCATGTAGCTGATTCGTATCGCGCTTGGGCGCAGTGCACCCTTCGAGATAGCTCACCTGCGACCCCTCGTCGGCCACGATCAGCGTGCGTTCGAACTGTCCCGTGTCGGCGGAGTTGATGCGGAAATACGTCGACAGTTCCATCGGACACTTCACCCCCTTGGGGATGTAGCAGAACGATCCGTCCGAAAAGACCGCGCTGTTGAGCGCAGCAAAGAAGTTGTCGCTGTACGGAACGACCGAGCCCAGGTACTTCTGCACCAGTTCAGGATGCTCGCGTACCGCTTCGCCGAACGACATGAACACGATGCCGTACTTTCCCAACTCTTCCTTGTATGTCGTGCCGACCGACACCGAGTCAAATACCGCGTCGACCGCAACACCGGTGAGGCGCTTCTGTTCGGTGAGTGAGATCCCGAGCTTGGCGTACGTCTCAAGCAGCTTCGGATCGACTTCGTCGAGGGATCCGAGTGGCTTGACCGATTTGGGCGCGGACCAATAGCTCGCGGCCTGATAATCGATGGGAGGATATTGGACGTTGCCCCAATGCGGCTCGGTCATCGTCTGCCAGCGACGGAATGCCTTCAGCCGCCAGTCGAGCAGCCACTGTGGCTCGCCCTTCTTGGCGGAAATGAACCGCACCGTCTCTTCGGAAAGTCCCGGAGGTAGCGTCTCGGTTTCGATGTCAGTCGAGAAACCGTATTGGTACTCTCGATTGACCAGCGCGTCGATCGTTGAACTCATGCCTGCTCCTGTTCCCACGTCATGATCTCTGTGCTCGCGACTGCCGCGCTCACAACGCCATACTCGCACCGACCGCACCCTTCGAGCCGGTGTTGTCCGCGTACCAGTGGTACGCCGAGCAACTTCTCCACAAACTTCGCTTCGACATCGCACGCTTCAGGAAATCGTTCGGCGATCTCGCGAACCGCGCAGTTGTGAATGCGGAGCGTGATGACGGATGCGCCACCGCCGACAGATGTTTCAACCGTTTCGGCCATGTAACCCTTGGCGGTGAGCAACTCCGCCACCAGCGACGCGCGCTCGGACAGTGGCAGCGCGCTCAGCACCGGTCCAGCCTCCTCGGCCAGTCGATTCCACTCGGATTCCAGCACACTCGTCACCGCCGAATCACCACGTTGTGCCCGCAGCGCATCAAGCGCTGTGGCCAGAACCGCCATGTAGCTGCGCGGAAAAAGCGCCTCGCCAGCGGGCGAAAGTGAGAAGGTGTAAACGGGTGCGCCGACGCCGCGAACCTCACGGACGAAGCGCACCAACCCATCCTCCTCGAGCGCTTTGAGGTGTCGACGCAGCGCGTTCGCCGTGAGCCCGAACTGCTCTCCCAGCTCGTGCGCCGTCATGGGCTGCGCTTTTTTAAGCGCCACCAACAGGTCGGCTCTCACGCCGCGAAACCCACCCAACGCCCCGATGACATTGTGCATGGGGACAATCTATGTCGGTTTTATCGACTAAGTCAACGAAATCGTTGACGAATTGCTCTGGCCTTGCCTAGAGCAGAATTTGCCCCACATTGTAGCAAGCCGATTCGACACCATCGATGGTGGCCTTTCTTCTCACGTCTCTACCGCCCGGAGCCGAGCCTCGCTGTGCGTCCATCGGTCTATATAGCCGCCGCGGTGTTGCTGCTCGCGCTTGCGGCGCTTTTTCGCGCTTGGCGTCTGAACGTGCGCTCCATTGAACGGGACGGGCTTTCCCGCTTCCGCGACAGCACTCGCGGCCGCTATCCTGAACTTTTGCTGGCGCAGACGTATCAGTATATGGCTGAGCGCCACGGTGCGGTCGAACCGCATTATCGTGTCACGCCGACCGACAACCTCGATCGGGTATTCGGTCTCGGTGGTCTCGATCTTGAGGATGCCGTACTGGTCATTGCCGACCGCGCCGGCGCTCGCCTGCCGCGGTCAACAGAACTCGACCAACTCAAGGGAAAAGTTCAGTCGGTCGACGACCTGCTGCGCTTCCTGGAGCCGTTTTTCCGTCCCGAAGCGGTCCGGGGCTGACCACGCGCCACAGCTGCGTCGCCGCGCTCGCGCGGTCAAAGCCTGCGCAGAGGCACCGGATGCAGCTCGTGCAAAGGCGCGCTCTGATCCTCCCGATGGTCGCCCTGCTCGTGGCCTGCAGACATGGCGGCCGGACCAGCCCGATTGAAGCAGCGCACCCGGTCGAGCACTCGGCTGAGGCAGAGTCAAATCGCCCAGCCGCTGCGCCGCGCCCAACGTATCTGGCGCCGCTTGAGAAGTCGGTAACCGAAACCGATCTGGACGCACTTTGGGCGCGGCAGATCATGGTGCCAGTGGAGGGGATGCCGCGCCGGAAGTTGAAAGACGACTTTGCGGCAAAGCGGGACAGCGGGCGCATTCATAACGCAATCGATATCCTGGCCGCGCTCAGCACGCCCGTTCTCGCGGCTGACGACTGCGTCATTGGGCGCATGTTCAGCGGCCCGATTGGTGGCATCGTCATCTATGCCTCGTCGTTCGACGGCCAATTTGTCTACTACTACGCCCACCTGCAGCAATACAGGGAGGGACTGGCTGTGGGGGACCGAGTCGCGAAGGGGTCGGTCATCGGCTACGTTGGCACGACAGGGAATGCGCCGCCGGATGCGCCGCACTTGCACTTTCAGGTGATGAAACGCGGCTTGGGGCGCGTCTGGTGGGACGGTCCGCCACTCAACCCGATCTTCTTTTTCGCCGCGGACGGATCGCGGCGATGAGAATGATCTTCCGAACAAATATCAGCACGGTGTGAAGAGCGTATGAGCATGACGGGAAAGGAGCGCGCAGCATTGCGTGCCGAAGCACATCACCTCGATGTGAAGGTCCACATCGGCCACGCCGGGATCACACCGGCCATCCTCACGAGTCTGGATGACGTGTTGCGCACTCACGAACTGGTGAAGCTGCAGGTCGCGAGGGCGGGTGAACTTGACGCGAAAGAAGCGGCATCCGACGTGGCGACTGCGATGCGCGCCGAAGTGATTCAGGTGATCGGCCGAACGTTCACTGTCTTTCGTGAAAACCCCGATCTTAAACGTGGGGAACTCCCGCCTTGGCGGTGAGCTTCACCCATTGGGATTGCGCGCAACGAGCGGACGTCGTCCAAGCCTTGTAGCGCACTCCGTACTCCCGCTATTATCCGCTTCTTACACAGCCCCAGCCGTTCCGGGCGCGTCCGACCTGAGATCATCGACATGCCTTACGTAAT
>JAYUWD010000189.1:0-5643 GCA_043753735.1 Gemmatimonadaceae bacterium | reverse complement strand
GCGATCAAGAAGGGAAAGGTCGGACCAATCAAGGGTTGGGTCATCCCGGCGAGCCAGCACGCCAAGGCCAACGCGGCCGAAGCGGTGAATGAACTGGTGGACCAGGGACTCGAATTCCATGTCGCGGCTGCCGACGGCAAGTTCGGCAACGTGGACGTGAAGAAGGGCGACTGGCTCATTCGCGGCGACCAGCCGTTCCGCACGATCGCAGACATGTACTTCTCGATCCAGAACTACCCGACCACCAATCCGTCGCCGTACGACGATACCGGTTGGACGTACCAGATGATGCGCAACATCATCCTGCATGAGGTCAAGGATCCTGCGTTTCTCAATGCATCGATGACGCCGGTCAAGGATCACGTCACGGCGGCGGGTGGCATTGCGGGCGCGGGGGCGACGGTCATCGTCGAGCACACCGGCGATAACAACATGGTCGCGCTCCGTTATCGTCTGGCGACGACGAAGATGGCCGCGGCCGAAGCGCCGTTCGAAGCAGCCGGCCACAAGTTCGGCGCGGGTTCGTTCATCATCGCCAAGGCAAACCGTGCGCAGCTCGAGCCGGTGCTCAAGGAACTCGGTCTTTCGGCGTGGGCCACCGATGCAGCGCCTGCGGTCAAGTCGCATGATCTCGACATTCCACGCATCGGTTACATCCACAGCTGGACCAACACGCAGGACGAAGGTTGGGTGCGCGCAGCGCTCGACTACTACAACATTCCGTACAACTACTTCGGCGAAAATTCCGTGCGCAAGATGGGTGCGTTGCGCGCGAAGTTTGACCTGATCCTGTGGCCGCACGGTGGCGCTGTCGGCACAGGGGCGCCTACCACGGGCGCACCGGTGCCGTATCAGCGTACTGCCGACTACCCATCGCTCGGCTTCCCCGACTCGACCGCCGACACGCGCGGTGGACTCGGCGAAGACGGACTCAAGATGCTCTACGAGTTCGTGCAGGCTGGTGGCACACTCGTGACCGAAGGAGCCACGTCGGCCATCTTCCCCACATATAACCTGACGCCTGGACTGCGGCCGACTGCAGCACCGGGACTCGTCAACCGCGGTACGATCTTGCGCGCTGTCATCACCGACATGTCGAGCCCGATCACGTACGGCTTCAACGTCAATCAGTTGCCCGTCTACTTCAGCGGTGGCACGCTGCTCGAATCGGGTGCGCCGATGACACCCAACGCCTCACCGATCAGCAAAACAAATGCGTTGCGGCCAGGGAGCTCCGCGGCACTCAGCGGCACCGCAATTGGCGGGGGTGCAGGGGCGGGCGGTGGCGCGAACGCCAGCGTCTATCAGAACACGCAGCCCATGTCGACGTGGGTTGAACACTCGGTGTGGGATCCGATGCAGCAGTGGCCGACATCAACGAGCGGCGGTGCAGCGGTCACCGATTTTGGCGGACGCGGCGGGGGTGGTGGTGGCGGCGCTCCGGCGCAGCGCACACTCAGCGAGATGGCACCACGCGTTGTAATGGCGTGGCCCGGCAGCCCGCGCGACATGCTCCTCTCGGGCGTGCTGCAGGGCGGCGAAAATCTGTCCAATCGCCCCAACGTCATCGACTCGCCACTGGGCAAAGGACACATTGTGATGTTCACGATCCGTCCGTTCTGGCGGTGGCAGACGCAGGGCACGTTCATCATGGGATTCAACACCATCATGAACTGGAATGACCTGAGCGCCAACGGCAAGTAAAAGCTCCGAAAAGAAACAGCAACTGACTATCCGTGATCGTCAGTTGCTGTTTTTATTGTTGTCCTATTTCGGTGTGTCGCCTCTCTTCGCACGCATCGTCCCGCAGGTGATCGCTTTCTCGAATCGCGATCGCGGCTTGAGCACGTAACTGTCCGCATCTGCAGTATCGGTGGCCGTTTTCGCGACGGCGTAGTGCCCCGGACACGGTTCCCACATCGCATCCGTGATCGCCGTCTCGACGGAGTTGGGCATGCCGGTGACGAACCACGTCACCATCGTCACCGCAATCAGCAACAGCACGACTGTGGTGACGCGCGAGATGATGCGAATGTGTCGCGGACTGCGCAATCGTCAACGCCGATCGTTGATGGCGCGTCGTGCGCCCGTCCAGATCACGATCGAACCGCACCCGTTGAGCGACTGGAATTGGATCGGCATGCTCCCCGTTCGCGTGTAAATCTCGACCGCCTTCACGTCCTGAGGATTGACCAGATTATCGATCACGCCGTCGTCCGACATCACGCGAGAACCATTCACGAAAACCGTCGGCGCGCACGAACCTGTTCCCCCCGAACCGCGCATGTAGACTTGATCACCGCCCAATTGACCCGGCGAGACTGACAAACCCGGAGTCGCACGCAGCAGGTCCGACATGTACATCGCATTGCGTCTCGAGATCGCGTCTTCGTCGAGGAAGTAGCCAAAGCCGCTTCTTTTGCGCTGTTCAAACTCTGCCAGAGGATCGCGCCCGGGCACGCGGTTGGCGCGAACACGCATCGTGTCCACCATCGGCACGAACAGCTCCATCGCCACCTCCGCCAAACCCTCCGACCCGTCGAGCACATCCACCGGCGAGCGGCTTGGCGCATACCCTATGGCGCGCGACTCGAGAGTGTAGGTACCCGACGGAAGCGATTGCATGGAGAACTGACCACCGCTGTTGGTCGTCGCATCCAGCCCACTTCCCCAGATCGTGACGCGCGCGTTCGGGATTGGCTGGCCACTCATGTTGCGCACCGTGCCCCGCAACTTGCCGTTGCCGCGCAGTGCCGCGCCAGAGCCCACCAATGTCGTTGTCCCCCCCCGGACTTCTTTCGTCTTGTCATTGCGCGCGATCGTGTCGACGCCATTGCCAAGTGCAACCTTCGTTGCGGTGCCGATGTAGATGTCGCGATACAACAATCCGCCACGCGGCATTTCGAGCTCTACGAATCCACTGGAGTCCGCGCCTGCAAACGCACGCGACGTGATCTTCACGTCCGTCGGGATGCCGCAGATCGAGAAGGCGCCCGCTGCCGTTGTCGTGGCATAGCGCGCCGGGTTGCGCCGTTCGATGCCGCGCGGCCCCACAGTGACTTCAAGCCACTGTGCGCGTACGCGAGCAGGCAGGGGCAGCGCCTCACCGCGCGACGAGCGCACAAACCCCATGAACATTCCCTGCGTTTCGTTGCTCGCCGACGCGGGTCCGCACAGCTTTGCGATCAGTGTGCGCGACGACGGAATCGCCAACGGTGCGCGTAGTTCACCATCGGTGCGCACATCGACGCGCACCAGTGGCGATTCGAGACCCAGTGAATCGAGTCTCGCGTGAAAAAAGCCAAGTAGGTAGATCCCCGCTTTGACCGAGTCGAGGGCGTAGGCGCCGCGCTGGTCCGTCTTGGCTGAACGAAGTCGCGTCGGATCGTCGGCGGCGACCATCTGCACGAGCGCATCGCGCAACGGCCGCATGGAGACGCTGTCGAACACCACACCAATCACGCGCGCCATCGGTACCGGCGCGGTCACAGGCTTGGCCATCGGAGCCACCGGAGTCACCGGCGCTGACTTCACGGGCGCCTTGGGCGGCGGACCACCGCGACCGCTCCTGCCACTCGACTGCGCCAGAATCCCGCTCGTCGGCAGCATGCTGCTTGCCGCGAGGGCGCCAGCGAACAACAGCGTCTTCGTCAGATCACTCATGCTCGTTCATTCTCGTTTTCACACGTTTGTTACGCGACATCATCTTCGCCTGCTTCTCTGGTCTGCCGTGAACAGCGCGACCCTCACGGTCACGCACAGTGCGCGAACAGCCGCGCAGTTTCGTACCCCGGTCTACGACCAAGTGCCTTCCGGAATCTTGCGCACCACTGCCACTAGTGTGGAGGGGAGCTGCACGGGCTTCCGACGAATGGTATATCCCGTCGCACCGAGAATATGCGACTACAATTCACTTTCTTTCGCTGCGTGAGAAATCGCGATGACCTTTGCGCCATTTCTTCAAACGCAGACGAGCCCCATGCGAAATCGGCACGAGCGGCGTGCGCTCTAACGCGGTCTGCTGCGAGCCGCGCTCTGATTGATGACCGCGGCCGGCACGCAAGCGGCCCATGCACAGAAACCGTCATCGTGCATGTGCTCGGAAAACTTTGCGATGGTCACCTTGACACTGGTGGACTCGAACGGCGTACTGGTGCAGGATCCTAAGGTGCGGGTGCGACCGTTGCGCAGCGGCATGACTCGCAGCGTCACCGCTGACCTGCCCGGCGCAAACACAATCGCTGATGACATGCTCCGTGATTCGCTTCAGGGCGGATGGCGAACCATTTCAAATCACGGTGCGATGGCATGGCCGCACGCAGCGTATCGTCACGGTCGTGGGAACGCGTGTGCCGCGAAAGCCAGTGACGAATGGCGCAGCAGTAACCATCGATAATTGTCGTTGCCAAGTGCTGCGCATCTCGGGGCCGGAAAAGCTCGTACTCCGGTGACAACGATCCATGGCATGGACTCTACTGCTCTCCGGCGCCGTACGCCCGGATGTAGTCCACCTCGAGCTGGAATGGCCCGTCCTTCCCATCCGCCATGTAGAGCCCCACAGCTCGGATGCGCGCCAGATCGATCAGCGGGGCATTCACCGCTTGGCCGAAGATCGTATTCCGGAGCCTGTTGAATGGAACACGGACCAGCGTCCACGCCGCCGCGGTCGTAAATCCGCCGCGACGAGAGACGCTTCGCCCGTTGCTCCGCTGCCCGTCGTCGAGTTCGACTTCGAACTGGCGGCCGCTGCCGCGGACCCGGAGCTCGAGCCCCACCTGACCGGTAAGGTCGATCACACGTCGAGCCCGAACCAAGGTGAAGCCGCCACCTTGGGTCACGAGAGTGCCACTGAAGCGGAGTGCTCCTTCCTCCACCTTCACGAAGCCAGCAGAGCGTCCTCCCATCACGCCGTCGTTGACCACGCCCCACTCCGCCTCATCGGCGCGGTCGAACTCGAATATGGTCACCGGCATGGATACCTTGCGGGAGTTCATGGTGGGTCGCCCGTCGACGCCGAGCAGCAGGAACAGGGACGGCAGAAGCAGCAGTCGCGCTCGTAGCAAGCGCTGCGTTGAAAGGGAGAGGGGCATGATGTCTTGATCGGTCACCAGCGGTCTCGCGCGGCGATGACCGCGATCACCGCGCGAGTGCGAATGCCACTACCGGTCGTTGTTCAAGTACGAGATGCAGTCTCCCTGATCCTTGAACGGCGAGCCATCGGCGCGCGTGACGCTCTGCCATCCACCGTTCTTGCAGCTCTCCTTCGATGCCGGTGTGCCGAAGGGATCGAAGTTGTACGTCACGCGGCCGCCGCCATACGCGATCGACAGTGCGTCCACAGATGCATCGAGACCTGCGTTGCCGCTCCCAGCGTTGATGCCGAAGCCGCCGGTGATCGTGGCACCTGGAAAGCTCGCGACAAGCGTCGTCCAGGTGCACGGTAGGGACTGCGGACACGACGACACGCCAGTCGACCACCACTTTCCGGCACCGCCGTTGTACGCATCCCAGTTGCGCCAAATCCCCGGCGTGTTCACGAACAGCCCTTGCTGATACGGCTCGTACACCAGCGTGCGGAACTCACCGAGGTTGAGCGTGCCACCGTTCACGTCGATCTGGATGTTGATGGACGGCAGCGCGACG